>CAZAOF010000130.1:0-4199 GCA_964486665.1 uncultured Sediminibacterium sp. | reverse complement strand
GAACCGGACGGCAAAGGTAGGATAAATGGCAGAAAATAGCATAAAAAAGCCCCAATAAATGGGGCAGGTACAAAATACAACTAATTGATTTTCAATAAGAATTTCCTATTTACCCATATGTTGTGCCGCAATCCACCCAGAAGTCCAAGCATGCTGGAAATTAAACCCGCCAGTGATGCCATCTACATCCATCATTTCTCCGGCAAAATGTAAGCCAGGTATCAATTTACTTTCCATCGTATTGGCATCAATTTCAGCTAGGTCTACCCCACCACAAGTAACAAATTCTTCTTTGAAAGTGGTTTTCCCTTTAATAGCCAAAGTCATTCTTGTGAGCAATTGAATCAATTGTTGTTGCTGTGCATTTTTTATATCTGCCCATTTTGTTTGTAATGAAATACCCGATTCTGTTAACAAATAATGCCAAAGTCTTTGTGGTAGATCAAAAGGATTTCTAGACCCCATTTCTCTTCTTCCAAAATCTTGTCTAAAATTCATCCATTCTAATCGCAATGAATTTTCATTATAAATAGGTACCCAGTTGATTAAAATACTTCCTTCATAATTTGCGTCTGCCATTGCTCTTGCACACCAAGCAGATAATTTAATTGCAGCAGGTCCACTAATGCCCCAATGTGTTATTAATAAAGGTCCTTGTTCAATATATTTTTCTCCTTGCCATTGAATACTTGCATGCTCTACTGCCAAGCCCATTAAAGTAGTGATTTTTTTATCGACTACATTAAATGTAAATAAAGATGGAACTGACGGAATAAAATGATGCCCCAGTGATTCAATCCATTTAAAATTATCTGCTTTCACAATGCCACCAACTGCAAAGCAAATTTGATCAGCTATAATTGTTTTTTGATTTCCACATACCAGTTCGAAGGAAGGCTTTTCTACACTCCCTTTTTGTATTACACTAACCACTTCATGATTTAAAAAAATGTCAATTTTATATTGATTCACTTTTTTCATAAAGCAGGCCACAATCGTTTCAGAGTCATTGGTAATAGGAAACATACGTCCGTCTTTCTCCGTATGTAATGTGACATCGTTTTTTGCAAACCAGTCAATCGTTTGCTGTGTTGCAAATTGATAAAATGCTTTTTTTAAAAACCTTTGTCCTCTTGGATATTTTTGAATTAAATGGTCTACGTCAGGGCATGCATGTGTTACATTACATCGTCCACCACCACTCACTCGAACTTTTGAAAGTAACTTAGTTGATTTTTCTACAATTGTAATCTGCCAGTCAGGATGCATTTCTGCAATTTGTATTGCACAGAAAAAACCTGCAGCACCACCTCCAACTACTACAATGTTTTTCTTTTCCATGACTCGATTTGACAAGATTTAAAATATGTGACTCACCTGTTTCTTGAAAAAAGGAAAGAAGTAATCACAATAAATTAATAGTAAGACGAATTTAAATTAATATTTGCTTTTTCTGCTGCTTCGATGATGGAGAAATCAGACAAAATTAACGCTTCATTTTTCTTGACACATACATCATGTTCAAAATGCACTGAGGCTTTTCCGTCCTGTGTTTTTACTGTCCATCCATCTTCTTCTGTAAATACTTTATGTGTGCCTAAATTAATCATTGGCTCAATAGCTAGCACTAAATTTTCTACCAACTTCATACCAGTTCCTCTTTTGCCATAATTTGGTACTTGAGGATCCTCGTGTAAATTCTTTCCTAAACCATGCCCGACTAATTCTCTAACAACACCATATCCGTGGTTTTTCTCGGTATGTTCTTGAATGGCAAAACCAATATCACCCACTCTGTTATTTACGATGGCTTTTTCAATGCCCTTATACAAAGATTCCTTAGTTACTTTAACCAATTGTAAGAGCTCTGGCGCTACTTCTCCTAAAATGAAAGTATAGGCATGGTCGCCATGCCATCCATCTAAAATCACGCCTAAATCGATGGATACGATATCCCCTTCTTTTAATTCAGTTTTATTTGGAAAACCATGTACCACTACATCATTTACTGAAGCGCAAATATGATGTGGGTAACCATGGTAATTATAAAAAGATAAAATGGCTTTATGGTCTTTTACAAACTCCATACAAAATTGATCAATATCTAGTGTAGTCATACCAGGTTTGATCACTTTCGCAACCTCTGTCAATGTCTTGCTCACTAATAAGGCAGCCTGTTTCATTAGGCCAACTTGTTCTTCGGTTTTAGTATATACCATACAAAGTTGATTCGTTGCTAAAAAAACAAACCTGTCTTTTGAAGGACAGGTTTGTAAAGATAATTATTTTATAAAGAATTACATACCTGTTACTGGTGATCTACCTTGAACTCTTCCCGTACTCATCAATCCATCATACTGACGCATTAATAAATAAGTTTCGATTTGTTGTAGCGTGTCCAAGATAACACCCACCATAATTAATAAAGATGTACCTCCGAAGAAAGTGCTGAACCCTTGGGTTACACCCAATTTTTGAGCAAAACCTGGAAGGATACCTACTAATGCTAATAAAATAGCACCAGGTAAAGTAATTCTATCCATTACAGCACCTATATAATCAGTAGTTGGTTGACCAGGCTTTACACCAGGAATGAAACCATTGTTACGTTTAAGGTCTTCAGAAATTTGCTTTGGATTAAAGATCAATGCAGTATATAAGAAAGTAAATCCAATTACCATCACTGAATAAATCAACATATACCAAACATTACTATGATCATTGAATATTCTTACAATGCCTTGAGCTGAATCAATATTTGTGAAAGAAACTAAAGTAGGTAAGAACATAATTGCTTGAGCAAAAATGATCGGCATTACACCAGCACTGTTCACCTTAACAGGTAAGAACTGACGTGCACCGCCTACTTGAGCACCACCTATTACTTGCTTAGCATAAGTTACAGGGATCTTACGAACACCTTGTACTAATAAAATCAAGCCCATAATGATGGTCACTAAAATAGCAACTTCAATTAAGAAAATTAACAAACCACCACCACCTTTTTGGCTCTTAGAACCAAATTCCATGATGATTGATTGTGGTAAACGAGCTAGGATACCCACCATAATGATGATTGAAGTACCGTTACCTAAACCTTTATCTTGAATTTTCTCACCTAACCACATCACAAACAAAGTACCAGCGGTTAATGTGATTACAGTAGAGAACCAGAAATAATCTTTATAAGCTGGAATTAACGCATCAGCATAACCTGGACTGTTTAAATAAGCAACATATGCTCCTGCTTGAAATAAAGTCACAATTACAGTCAAGTAACGTGTCCATTGATTGATTTTGTTTCTTCCGCTCTCCCCTTCTTTTTGGATCTTTTGTAATTGAGGAACTAAAATAGTCATCAACTGCATAAAGATAGAAGCAGAGATATAAGGCATGATACCCAATGCTAATATTGAAGCTTGAGAAAATGCACCACCAGCAAACATATCAAAAATACCTAACAAGCCATTGTTACCACCTGCTTTTTGAGCAGCTTCGATAGCTAATGGATTGATACCCGGTAAAGTGATTTGAGCACCGATTCTATAAGTTAATACGAACAACAAAGTCACTATAATCTTAGATTTAAGTTCGTCGATTGCCCAGATATTTTTTAATGTATCAAAAAGTTTTTTCATCAGAGTTAAATTATGTGCTTGGCCCTTTAAATTAAAAAGACGCACTGTTAATGCGTCTTGCAATATACTAAAAAAAATTAGATTATTTCGATGGTTCCGCCAGCTGCAACGATCGCGTCTTGTGCTTTCTTACTTGCTGCGTTTACTCTGAAATTGATCTTAGTTTTTAATTCGCCATTTGCTAACACTTTTACTAAATCAGTACGACTGATCAAGCTATTCATGTATAAGTTTTCTGGAGTAATTTCTGTGAAACCATATTTCTCGATCAATTGATCTAATTGACCTAAGTTGAATACAACATATTCAACACGGTTGATGTTCTTGAATCCACGCTTAGGAACTCTACGTTGAATTGGCATCTGACCACCTTCGTGTGCCATTTTGCTTTTGTAACCAGCACGAGACTGACCACCTTTATTACCTTTAGTAGATGTACCACCTTTACCAGATGCTTCTCCTCTACCGATTCTAATTGCTTTGTGTACTGAACCTTCTGCAGGTTTTAAATTGTGTAATTTCATTTTTATTGATTTTTACTTTCGGGGAATCTCCCCTCGC
>CAZAOF010000129.1:0-4200 GCA_964486665.1 uncultured Sediminibacterium sp. | reverse complement strand
ATACAGAGTATTATTTATATAGTTTTTAGTTCTACTAAAACTATATAAATACCCAGAAAAATCATACTGAGTATTATTTATTTAGTTTTTAGTTCTACTAAAATTAAATAAATAATAACGCGTCTCCATAAGAGAAGAAACGGTATTTGTCTTTAATCGCTTTCTTATATGCTTCCATTGCTAATTCATATCCTGCAAAAGCACAAGACATAATCAATAAACTTGTTTTAGGCAAGTGGAAATTGGTTACTAAACTGTCTGCAATATTAAAATTATAAGGAGGGTGGATAAAATGATTTGTCCAACCCTCAGCTGGCTTTAGTAAGCGTTGGGCAGTCACACTACTTTCCATGGCACGCATAGCTGTAGTACCTATAGAGCAAACACGACGACCGTTTTCTTTTGCTGTGTTGATGATACGACAAGCATCTTCATCTATTTTAAAATATTCAGCATCCATTTTATGCTTGCTCAAATCTTCTACTTCGATTGGACGGAAAGTACTTAAACCTGTATGTAAGGTTACTTCGGCAAAACGGATTCCTAAAATTTCGGAACGCTTAATTAATTCTTTACTAAAGTGTAAGCCTGCAGTAGGGGCAGCAACCGCACCTTCATGCTTTGCGTATACTGTCTGGTATCTTTCTTTATCTTCTTCATCAGGCTTGCGCTTAATGTATTTAGGCAAAGGAGTTTCCCCTAAAAATTCTAACATTTTCTTGAATCCTTCATCATCACCTTCCCATAAAAAACGGATGGTACGTCCACGACTTGTGGTGTTGTCAATTACTTCAGCTACTAATTCCTCGTTCTCTCCAAAATACAATTTGTTACCCACGCGAATTTTTCTTGCGGGATCAACAATCACATCCCATAAACGATTGGGTTTGTTTAATTCTCTTAATAAGAATACTTCAATTTTTGCGCCTGTTTTTTCCTTGCGTCCATACATTCTTGCTGGAAAAACCTTTGTGTTGTTTACTACAAAAACATCTTTGTCGTCGTAATACTCCAATAAATCCGAGAAATTACGGTTTTCCATGTGACCGTTCTTACGGTTTACCACCATCAATCTGCTGTCTTCTCTTCTTTTTGTGGGGTACTGGGCAATCAAGTTTAGAGGTAGGTCATACCTAAATTGAGAAAGTTTCATTTGTGTCTATTTTAAAATGATAGCCACATTAAGTTTACTACAGCCTTACGGGGCAGTTCGCTTCATGTTACGGCATGAAAATTATGGATGCAAATGTACAAAATCGCCGTAAATTTGCCAATATAAGATTTACGCAAAAATTAGGCTGTTAAACTAAAAGGCTTAATTTTGCCAAACAGCCGTTAGTTTAGAGCTAATCGATTAAATATTAACAAGCTATGCTGCATAAAAAATGGTGGAAAGGGTTGTCTTTTGTTTTGCTTTTGTACACTTGTACTTATGGCTTTTTGGTGAAAGTACCCAAACTTGACGACCGTATGCAGGAGTCAATTCGTAACTTCTTTTTTCATGTGCCTATGTGGTTTGGCATGATGATTTTATTATTTGTTTCTTTGGTTTACGCGATAAAATATTTAAGGTCATCTAATTTAGTTCATGACGTATATGCACAGGCATATGCAGCTATGGGACTTATTTATGGTGTTCTTGGAATCATTACAGGTGCTTTATGGGCCAACTATCAATGGGGAAGTCCATGGGTGGGAGATCCAAAACAAAATGGTGCTGCGATTGCGCTCTTGATCTACTTTGCTTATTTTGTATTAAGAGGAAGCTTAGTAGATGCAGAAAAGAAAGCGAGACTTTCTGCTGTCTATAATATTTTTTCTTTTTTTATGTTATTTCCTACGCTTTGGATTTTACCAAGATTAACTGAATCATTGCATCCTGGGGGCCAAGGAAGCGATGGCAATCCCGGACTAAACGGCAAGGACATGTCAGCGAATATGCGCACAGTTTTTTATCCTGCAGTGATTGGTTGGACTTTATTGGGGGTGTGGATTACAACACTTAAAATTAGGATTCAATTGGTTCAATTAAAAAAAGAAGGACTTTTATAATTTAGCAATTCCAAATCATAAAAATATGCTCACCTTATTACAAACACAACAAGCTGCAACACAAAGTATCATGCTGCAGAACGGTAAAATCTACTTAGTGATGGCAGTAGTTTGTATTGTTCTGATTGGTCTTTTTACTTATGTCGCTTCTATTGATCAAAAAATTAAACAACTAGAAAAATAAAAGTTTATGTCAACAACTCAAGAGTATAGTTTTTTTCAGAGTGTAGAAAAAAGTTTCGATAAAGCGTCTAAGTTCACCCAATGGGAGAATGGCTTATTAGAGCAAATTAAAGCTTGTAATAGTATTTACAGCATGCGTTTTCCAGTAAAAATGGATGACGGAAGAATTGAAGTAATTGAAGCATATAGAGTACAGCACTCTCAGCATAAATCTCCATGTAAAGGAGGTATTCGTTTTAGTTTGGCTGTGAACCAAGACGAGGTAATGGCATTGGCTGCTTTAATGACCTACAAATGTGCCATCGTGAATGTACCATTTGGTGGTGGAAAAGGCGGTATCAAAATTAGTCCAAGGTCTTTAAGTCCTTATGAATTAGAAAAAATAACAAGAAGGTATACGGCAGAATTAGTGAAGAAGAACTTTATAGGTCCTGGTATCGACGTGCCTGCGCCAGATTACGGAACAGGTGAACGCGAGATGGCTTGGATAGTTGATACTTATCAATCTTTAAAGCCAGGCGAGATTGATGCAGCTGGTTGTGTTACAGGAAAGCCTGTATCGTTAGGTGGTGTGAGAGGACGTAAAGAAGCAACTGGATTGGGCGTATTTTACGGAGTAAGAGAAGTTTGTTTGATGGAAGATGTGATGAAGAAACTAGGATTGACAATAGGTATCGAAAACAAGCGTGTGATTGTTCAAGGTTTAGGTAATGTAGGCTATTTCTCAGCTAAGTTCTTTAGAACTCATGGAGCAAAAGTAGTTGCTATTGCAGAATATGAAGGAGCAATTTATTGTGCAGATGGATTAGACGAGGAAGCTGTTTTCCAACATAGAAAAGCAACAGGAAGTATTTTAAATTTCCCTGGTGCTACAAATATTGAGAAGAGCTCAGATGCACTAGAAATGGATTGTGATATTTTAATCCCAGCTGCATTAGAAAATGTAATTGATAAAAACAATGCACCTAAAATCAAAGCTAAAATTATTGGAGAAGCAGCGAACGGACCACTAACACCAGAAGCAGATGATATTTTAGCAAAGAATGGCGTATTAGTTATTCCAGACATGTACTTAAATGCGGGTGGTGTAACAGTATCTTACTTTGAGTGGTTAAAAAACTTAAGTCATGTAAGATATGGTCGTTTAGAAAAACGCTTTACAGAAAACGCGAATATCAATATCATCAATCAGATTGAAGAATTGACTGGTAAAAAAGTAAGCGCGACCGAAAGAGCAGTCATTGCGCATGGTCCAGACGAAATTGATTTAGTGCACAGTGGATTAGAAGAAACTATGATCACAGCAACTAGAGAAATTATGGAGATTTGGAATGCAAATCCATCTATACCTGATATGAGAACAGCAGCTTATGTATGTGCTATTAATAAGGTAGCGACTTCTTATACTGAATTAGGAATTTTCCCTTAATCTATTAAAGATTCGGGTTAACATAATTGGGGAAGTGGTGCAACATATGCAGCTTCCCCAATTTTATTTCTGCTCCAATCGTTTCGTGACCATTCGAAGCAATTAAATAAGTTGCATCAAGTACTTGTTGGTACTGTAATAATTGCAGGATTGTTTTTTCTGAGAGAGGTGTATTTGCTTCCTTACATTCAAGTATCATCCACGGTGTTTCTCCTTGATACACCAATATATCAAATCGTTTATTCAATGTGCCTAATTGAATTGTTTTTTCAATTGCAATGAGTTCGGCAGGGTATTTGCAAACTTGAATCAGGTATTGTAATAAGTGCTGTCTAACCCATTCTTCAGGGGTGAGCACGACCCATTTTTTCCTACATGGATCAAAGATTTGGTCTTTACCTTTTATAGATTGGACTTTAAAGTCATATGCAGGGTAATCAACTAAAATCATGGATTGAGAAAAAAATGGTATTTTTACAAAATTATTAGATCAAAGATAGGCTTATGAAAACAAAAGAAGAAATTGTAGAAAACTG
>CAZAOF010000128.1:0-4242 GCA_964486665.1 uncultured Sediminibacterium sp. | reverse complement strand
AAAGACTTACGCGATCCTTATTTCAGAACACTCTACAAAGAGCGTTCAATGAATTTATCAAGATAGAAGTCGCGAAAGCAACTGACACGAAATACTCTTTCACATAAAAAAGCCCTTAAGAAAATTAAGGGCTTTTTTATTGAATCTATATTAGTTGAGTACTTAGAAAGAAAAAGGATAGATAGAAAATAATACTAACTATCGACGAACATTCGAGCTTGCGAGCGGAGAGAAGATGGTTAGGTATTTTTTCTATCTTATTTTATCAAATGCAATTATTTTTCGATTAAATAAAGGACTAAAAGTTCGTTCCGTACTGATCCATTAAATAAACAATCGCAGCCATATTCACTGCACCTAATAATAGTTCACGCTTATTTACATTTTCAAATACATCTGTTTTAGCATGGTGTAAGTCAAAGTAACGTTGACTATCTGGTACCAATCCTGCAAGTACGATAGAGGGATTCACATTCTTTAGAGGACCAATATCTGCACCACCCCCACCAGCTGTGATCTCAGTACCATAAGGTTTTAATAAACTAGCCCATTGCTGAAACTTTTTAAACTGCTCTGGACTTGTTGCACTAATGCCAATCGCTCTTGGCGTAAATCCACCTGCGTCACTTTCTAATGCAAAAATATGTTGCTCATTGTTTTGCTTAGCTAATTCAGCATACTTGTTTCCACCACGCATACCGTTTTCTTCATTTGCAAATAATACAAAACGTATCGTTCTTTTAGGTTGATAGTTTAACGCCTTCATCGTACGTAATATCTCCATAGTTTGTACGATACCAGCACCATCATCATGTGCTCCTTCGTTTACATCCCAGCTATCTAAGTGCCCACCGATTGTAATAATTTCATTCGGGAATGTTGATCCCTTAATTTCTGCGACCACATTATTCTCGTCTGCATCTGGCAAAAAGAAACCATAGGTTTGCATTTGCACACGCAATTGTTTGTTTCTAGATTGGTTCCATAATTTTTTTGCATCATTTGGACCAACAGCCACAGCAGGAATCTTAGCATAAGCTTCATCATACACCATTGTTCCAGTATGTGGTGCATTGTCTGGGGCAGTGCTTAAAGAATGAATCATTACACCCACCGCACCGTACTTAGCTGCCCTACTAGCGCCAGTTCTACGATAAATGCCTGATTCTCCATATGCTTTAAATGTTTGAATTGTGGTAGGATCAAATTGACTATGATAATAAACAATCTTACCCTTTACCTCGTCTTTTCTTCTCTCTAATTCATCAAAATTTGCGACAGCTAATAACTCAGCTTCAATCAATCCATTACTTGATAAAGAATTTCCTAAAGCCAGTACTTCTAATTTATCAATCATTGGTTTACCATCAGCAGCTACTACTGCACTAAAATCTTTACCACCACGCTGCCAATTAGGTGTTTTACATGGTTGCATAAAAACCTGAGTAGGCTTGAATGATTCCATATGTCGCTTACCCCAAATTGCAGCATTTTGCTGTTGAGGAGAACCAGCTAAACGGCCTCCAATATCCTTGGTCAACTCTCTTAATAAGTCGTAGGCTTTGCCATTTTTCATGATCTCGTCGGACATCATTTTAATCGTAGTACTGTCTGCCTTAGATTGCGCCTGAACCATCATAGGGAGGGCAAGAAGGGAAAGGAAAATTTTACGCATAATCAACTTGTTTTATCTTTCAAATAATTTATTAAATATAACTAAACTTTATCGATTATTTAGTTGTTCTTTGTAGTAACAATAGCTCAAAATGAAGATAGGAATAGTTTGTTATCCCACTTTTGGTGGCAGTGGCGTATTAGCTACAGAACTTGGAAAAGCCTTGGCAGAAAAAGGACACGAAATCCATTTTATTACCTACCAACAACCCGTTCGTTTAAATAGTTTCCACGAGAATATATTTTACCATGAGGTAAGGGTGCCGACTTACCCTTTGTTTGACTATCCTCCTTATGAATTAGCCCTGGCAAGCACTATGGTGGATGTCATTTTAAACCATGACCTGGATTTAATCCATGCCCATTACGCTATCCCGCATGCTTCGGCAGCATACACAGCCAAGCAGATTGTAAAACAAAAAACTGGAAGATCAGTACCTGTAATTACTACTTTACACGGAACAGATATCACCTTAGTTGGCCGAGATAAAACCTATGAACCAGTAGTCACCTTCTCTATTAACGAGAGTGATGCCATTACTGCTGTTTCTGAAAACTTAAAACAAGAAACTTTAAAGCATTTTGAGATTCGTAAAGAAATCGAAGTGATTCATAATTTTGTAGACCTAAAAAGATTCAATAAAAAACCATTAGCAGCATTTAAAAAAGTCATTGCAGCGCATGACGAAAAAATTGTGGTACATGCTTCCAACTTTAGAAAAGTAAAAAGAATTGACGACGTGATGGAAATATTTAAAAACATTCACGCTGCAGTACCTTCTAAACTATTGATGGTAGGTGACGGACCAGAACGACCTGTTGCAGAGGATTTAGCAAGACAATATGGTATCGAAGCCGATGTACGTTTTTTAGGAAAGCAGGAGCAGATGGAAGATATATTAGCTGTAAGTGATTTATTCATACTTCCTTCAGAATACGAAAGTTTTGGCTTAGCAGCTTTAGAAGCCATGGCTTCAAGTGTTACAGTAGTGAGTTCTAATGCTGGCGGATTAGGCGAGATAAATATAGATGGCAAAACCGGTTACACAGCCAATGTAGGCGATGTAGCTACCATGAGTAAAAGAGCGATTGAACTTTTAAAAGATGACGTCAAATTAAAAACATTTAAGCACAATGCTTTGGAGCAAGCAAAATTATTTGACATTCACCACATCATACCTATCTACGAAAAATTATATAGACGTTTTTGCAGAACAGGAGATTGTTAAATAACTTCTTCGATACTTTCTTTGATCTTCTGCACTGCTATTACCAATTCCTCCATCGTGATACTTAATGGTGGCGCAATGCGTATACGGTCTTCTGCAAATAAGAACCAATCCGTTATGACCCCATTCGCAACACAATTGGCTGCAATTTTTTTAGTTAATTCAGGAGTCCCAAATTGTAAAGACATCCAAAGCCCTTTATGCTGTTTAGCTATAATAGCAGGATGAGATAATGCTTCTAATAAATAAGTTTCTTTAGCCTTCACCTCCGCCATCCACCCAGACTCAAGTAACACTTCTAGTCCAGCTTTTCCAGCTGCACAAGCAACTGGATTACCACCAAATGTAGTGATATGGCCTAATACAGGGTCATAGGTTAATGTACCCATCATCGCAGGTGAACTAATAAATGCCCCAAGTGGCAAACCTGCACCTAAAGCTTTTCCAGTCAATAAAATATCTGGCACTACACCATATTGTTCAAATGCAAATAAGGTACCAGTTCTTCCAAATCCAGATTGAATTTCATCAAATATTAATAGCACACAGAGTGCATCACATTTAGCTCTTAATGCTTTTAACCATGCAACATTAGCCGGCGTGACGCCTGTCTCTGCTTGCACAGGTTCTACCATCACACAAGCAACATGATGATCTATCAATTCAATGTCATCCATATTATTGTAACGCAAGTGCATAATATCAGGTAACAATGGACGATAAGCATTTCTAAAATATTCATCTCCCATCACACTCAAAGCCCCCTGTGTACTTCCATGATAGGCGCCATCAAAAGCAACAATTCTAGTACGCTTAGTAACACGCTTCGCCAACTTCATGGCACCCTCCGCAGCCTCGGCGCCACTATTGGTAAAATAAATAGATTGTAAATTTTCTGGCAATAAAGACAATAATGATTGTGCATATTGTACTTGTGGTGTTTGTATAAATTCTCCATATACAATCACATGCATGTACTGCTTGATCTGATTTTCTATAGCTGCAATTACTTTTGGATGACTATGTCCAATATTACAAACACTAAACCCTGCAATTAAATCGATATAAGATTTACCTGCTGTATCATAAATATACACCCCTTCGGCACGCTCCACTTCGAGCCCAATAGGCTTAGGTGATGTTTGTGCTAGATGTTGTAAAAAAAATTGTCTATTGTTTAATCTGGACATTCGGTATAAATTGCAGTACAAAAGTCGCATTTTTATGGCAACCATACTACCAGTTAACGGAAAAGAACCTCAAATAGGTGAAAATTGTTTTATTGCACCCAATGCCACCATCGTGGGAGAAGTGAGCATGGGAGCAGATTGCTCTGTTT
>CAZAOF010000127.1:0-4359 GCA_964486665.1 uncultured Sediminibacterium sp. | reverse complement strand
GCACTACATGCTTACCCCAACCGCTACGCTTGCTGTCAAAACCATACGACCCCAAATATTGCGATTAAAGCAATTACAAAATTACAACTAATAAATGGATTAACTGTGGTTGATTACTTAAATAATCGCCAAAAGTCCAGCCCCAATGCATAGAGCATTAAACCGAACATTAGTACCATGCCCACAATCTGTGCATATTCCATGAATTTGTCACTTGGCTTACGGCCAGTGATCATTTCAAATAAGATGAACAAAGCATGTCCTCCGTCCAATGCTGGAATAGGTAAAACATTCATAAAGCCAAGAACAATAGAAAATACGGCAGTTAAGGTCCAAAAACGTTCCCAATCCCATTGAGATGGAAAGGTGTTGCCTATACTAATTAAACTTCCTAGAGAATCGTTTGGATTCACTTTACCTGTAAATATTTGTTTGATGCCAGTCACATAGTTATCCAGTGTAGTGAAACATCTTTGAATTCCTTTAGGAATGGCTTCTGCAAAACTATAAGATTGATGCACAGTGGAAAATAGCTGAATAGGTGTTTGTACAAATAAACCTAATTGTGCTTTATTATTGATAAGGGTTCGAATCACAACCGTATCCGCTCCTCTTTTTGCTAAAATTGTTACTAAAGAATCGCTGAATTTTTTCTTCACTTCAATAAACTCATGTTGGTATTGAATGGATTGTCCATTGATGGATAGTAAAGTATCATTTTTTTGAAATTTACCTTCTACAACAACAGCAGTTTTACCCACTGAATCTACTATCACTGGGAATAAAGGCAATACAAATGCTGTTTGATTATTGGTGTTTGCGATTTCTCCAGCTAATGAACTAGGAATGGCTAAACTTAAGGTACTATCTCCTCTTCTAACTTCTATCGTTGCTGGATTATCTAGCACCAATTTTGATTCCAATGCGAAAAAATCAGTTACTTCTTTTTTATCTAAAGACAAAATAATGTCCCCATCTTGTATGCCCATTTTTTTAGATAGTTCTGTGGCATGTACCCCATAAGTTAAATTTTTTGCAGGCAAAAAATCATCTCCCCAAAACCATGCAATACCAATAAAAATCACGATCGCCAAAATTGCATTGACAATGACACCACCTAACATCACAAGCAGTCTTTGGTAAGCTGGTTTGGATCTTAATTCATAAGATTCTGGTGCTTTATTTAATTGATCTTTATCCATGCTCTCGTCAATCATGCCCGAGATTTTTACATAGCCCCCAAAAGGAATCCATCCTATGCCATATTCAGTCTCTCCTATCTTCTTTTTCCACAAAGTAAATCCTGGATTAAAGAATAAATAAAATTTTTCAACTCTTGCACCAAATAATCTTGCAGGAATAAAATGTCCTAATTCATGCAATACAACAATGATAGAAAAAGATAAAATAAATTGAGCGGTTTTTGTGGCAAGCACAGTTAAATCAATAGCAGCTAGGTACATATTTTATAGTTGTATTAAAGAAGCGGCAAAGTCGCGTGCTGCTCCATCGGTTTCGTAATAATCATCCAAAGTTGGATGCGCAATAAATTCAATTTTTTCTAATGTTCTTTCAATTAGATCAGTCATATCCAAAAAACTAATTCTATTTTTCAAAAAAGCATACACAGCAATTTCATTCGCTGCATTTAATACACAAGGTGCGTTACCACCGCGATACATCGCTTCTGTTGCTAATAATAAATTTCTAAATGTTTTTACATCCGGCTCATCAAATGTCAATGTGTTGGGTTTGTCAAAAAGGTATCTAGGGAAATCATTTTCTAGTCTTTTTGGGAAGGCCATCGCATATTGAATTGGCAACTTCATATCTGGTAAGCCCATTTGTGCTTTAATGCTTCCGTCTTGAAATTGCACCATGCTATGAATGATACTTTGAGGATGAACAATCACTTTAATTTGATCTGGCGTTAAGTCAAATAACCATTTCGCTTCGATCATTTCTAAACCCTTATTCATTAAAGTAGCGGAATCAATAGAAATTTTAGCACCCATGCTCCAATTAGGATGTTGCAATGCATGGTCTCTTTTTACATTCACTAAAAAGTTAGGCTTCTTACCTAAAAATGGACCTCCGCTAGCTGTTAAGATAATTTTTTCAATTGGATTATTCCCTTCTCCTACAAGGCACTGAAAAATGGCAGAGTGTTCACTATCTACCGGAATAATAGCTGCACCTTTTTCTCTTGCAGTGCGCATCACAATTTCTCCTGCAACCACTAAAGTTTCTTTGTTAGCAAGTCCTACTGCTTTACCGTTTTCGACAGCAGTCAATGTGGGTTTTAATCCTGCGAAACCAACAATTCCTGCCATCATAAAATCATAACAGTCCATTGCAGCTACTTGCTCCAAAGCTTCTTCTCCAGCAAAAACCTTTATAGGTTTGCCTTCTAATGCTTTTTTTACAATAGCGTATTTACCAATTTCGCCTATCACCACAATATTAGGTTCGAATTGTAATGCCTGCTCTATCAATAATGATTCATTAGCATGTGCCGTCAAAATCTCGGCGACAAATAAGTTTGGGTTCGCGGCGATCACCTCAAGGGTTTGCTTACCGATAGAACCTGTTGATCCGAAAATGGCAATTCTTTTTTGACTCATCCAATGTTTTACTTGTGGTTAAAAATACGCTTTTTATTTTATTCTATCTATTTGCCTAATTGAGCATGCAATGCATCCGCAATTTTTCGGTCGTTACTTAATCTTGCTACTTTATTTTGTCCCCCTAATTTGCCTTCGGATTTCATATAGTTAATGAAGGCATTTTTTGGCAAAACAACTAGTTCAAGCGGTTTTAATATATGTCCTGTTATAAGATCTTGATAGTAGACATTTTTGGTACACATAGCTTGATCCAATTTAGATTTAAACAAGTCCATATCCAAAGGAGGTCGTTCAAATTCTACCAACCATTCATGGTAACTTTTTCCCTCGCCTTGCGCGATATAGGGCGCTACAGTAAATTCCACAATCGACACATTCATTTCCCTTGCTACCTCTAACATCGCTGCTTCTACCTCTTCTCCAATCACATGCTCACCAAATGCAGATATAAAATGTTTGATCCTGCCTGTAACAACAATTCTGTAAGGATCAATACTTACAAACTTAATCGTGTCGCCAATATTATATCCCCATAAACCTGCATTGCTATTGATGATTAGCGCATACTGTGCACCCAATTCAACTTGTGCTAAATTCAATCTTACCGGATTGGCTTCATGTATATTTGCTAATGGAATAAATTCATAATAAATACCGCTATTGGTATTTAATAAAAGGCCTTGCTCGTCTCTTGTATCTTGAAATGCAAAGAACCCTTCGCTTGCCGGAAACAATTCAATGGTATCAATTGACTTTCCAATCGTGTCAAATAATTTGGATTTGTAGGGTTCAAAATTGACACCGCCTTGCACTAGTACTTGCAAATTGGGAAAAACATCTTTAACTGATTTTCCAGATTTTTCTACGATACGATCAAAATACATTTGCATCCATGGCGGAATCCCTCCTACCAAAGTCATGTCTTTTAATATAGTCTCTTCGACAATCCTATCTAACTTATCTTCCCATTCTTCGATACAGTTAGTTTCGTAGCTTGGCAATTGGTTACTTCTTAAATAAGCAGGTATATGATGATTCACAATGCCACTCAGCCTTCCTGTAGGAATACCGCCTACTCTTTCTAAAACTGGAGATCCGCTTAAAAAAATCATTCGACCATTGACAAATTGGGACTGGCCTGTTGTAGCCATATAAGTAAGTAAGGCGTTTCTTGCACCATTAATATGGTTACTAATAGAATCCTTCGTAATAGGTATATATTTTACACCGCTAGTAGTACCACTTGTTTTAGCAAAATAGATTGGCTTGCCTTTCCAAAGCACATTTTGAGTGCCTTTTTTGATCTGTTCTATATAAACCTTGAACCCTTCATAGTCCCTTAAAGGAACTGCTTCCTGAAATTCTAAGGGACTTTGCACCTGGTCAAATCGGTGCTCTTTTCCGAAAATGGTACCCTTCCCTGTCTTAACTAATTGATTTAGAATGTTTTGCTGATCTGACAAAGCGGAATGTCGTTCTTTTTGTAGCTGCCGATAGATGACGTTGGCGAAAGGTTTTGCCAATAAGGACTTAATATTCATAGGGTACAATTAAAGACTTTAACAGTCAGGAACAAATTTAGGGGGTATTTAACGGAACATCAAACCTCAAAGGGCTAACAAAGCCTAAATAATACCTAAATTATATTTTTCAAGAATTCCTTGAATATTGAGATATTTATAATTACCTTTGCCCTCCTAATTTTGGACAATTATGTTAGCAGTAGTTAAAA
>CAZAOF010000126.1:0-4411 GCA_964486665.1 uncultured Sediminibacterium sp. | reverse complement strand
AGTGGTGACCACCAATCTAAATTGACTTTGATGTCAGAGTCATTAAGAAATGATGGTCGTATTTGGGTGCCAAAAAAATTAGGAGATGACAGAAAAGCAAATGATATTCCAGAGGAAGAAAGAGACTATTATTTAGAGCGTCGTTATCCAGCATTCGGAAACTTAGTACCACGAGACGTTGCGTCTCGTGCAGCAAAAGAAAGATGTGATGCAGGATATGGCGTTGGAACTTCTAAGCAAGCGGTTTACTTAGATTACGCTGCAGCAATTGAGCGTTATGGTAAAACAGAAGTAAGCAAGAAAGGATTAAGTAATGTTAGCCATGAAGAGATTATCGCATTAGGTAAAGAAGTGGTGAAAGAGAAATACGGTAACTTATTTGACATGTACGCAAAGATCACAGGCGAAAATCCATACGAAGTGCCAATGCGTATCTACCCTGCTGTTCACTATACAATGGGTGGTTTATGGGTAGATTATGAATTACAAACTTCAGTGCCTGGTTTATATGCATTAGGAGAAGCGAACTTTAGCGATCATGGTGCCAACCGTTTAGGTGCAAGTGCTTTGATGCAAGGTTTAGCGGATGGTTATTTTGTTATCCCTTACACACTAGGTAATAACTTAGCGGATGAGATTTACAACGCACCAATCCCTACTTCACACCCTGCATTTGAAGCTGCTGAAAAAACAGTCGCAGAAAGAATTGCCACTTTGAAAAATATCAATGGTAAACAAACTGTAGAAAGCTTCCACAAGCGTTTAGGTAAAATTATCTGGAACGAATGTGGTATGTCAAGAAACGCTGAAGGTTTAAAGAAAGCGATCGCTGATGTACAAGCTTTGAAAAAAGAATTCTGGTCTGATGTTAAAATTCCTGGTGAGATCAACGAATACAATCCTGAATTAGATAAAGCAAACCGCGTTGCAGACTTTATTGAGCTAGGTGAATTAATGTGTGTAGATGCCTTAGCAAGAGAAGAAAGCTGTGGTGGTCACTTTAGAGAGGAATACCAAACACCAGAAGGTGAAGCATTAAGAGACGATGAAAACTTTATGTATGTTGCTGCATGGGAAGCGAAGGCTGAACATGAGTGGGCTTTACACAAAGAGGAATTGAAATATGATGTTATTAAACCATCTCAAAGAAACTATAAATAATATTGCCATGTCACATACTACTATGAATTTAAATTTGAAAGTTTGGCGTCAAAAAAATGCTAAAACTCCTGGTGCATTTGAGATGTACAGAGTTGAAAATATTTCTGATGAAATGTCTTTCTTGGAAATGATGGACATCTTGAACGAGCAATTAATCACAACAGGTGGTGAACCAGTTGCGTTTGATCATGATTGTAGAGAAGGTATTTGTGGAATGTGTTCCATGTACATTAATGGTAAACCACACGGTCCTTGGCAAGCCAACACCACTTGTCAATTACATATGCGTGCCTTCAAAGACAATGACACCATTGTAATTGAACCATGGAGAGCAAACGCTTTCCCTATCATTAAAGACTTAACAGTAGACAGATCTGCATTTGATAGAATCATTCAAGCAGGAGGTTATGTGAGTGTAAATACAGGTAACGCTGTAGATGGTAACTCATTACCAATTGAAAAAGCAAAAGCAGATGAAGCATTTGCAGCAGCAATGTGTATTGGTTGTGGTGCTTGTGTAGCAGCTTGTAAAAATAGCTCTGCTATGTTATTCTTAAGTGCTAAAGTATCTCACTTGGCCTTATTACCACAAGGTGGTCCAGAAAGAAAAACACGTGTTACAAATATGGTGACTCAATTAGATAAGGAAGGCTTTGGTGCATGTACCAATACTGGTGCTTGTGAGGCAGCTTGTCCAAAAGAAATTTCAATAGCGAACATTGCTCGTTTAAACAAAGAGTATATCGTAGCTGGTTTAACCTCTGAATAATAGTGGCGAACCCCTATTTCCAGTGTAAACAATTTATCGTGCATCAGGAACATACTGCAATGAAAGTATGTACTGATGCATGTTTATTTGGTGCATGGGCTGCTACAGATCCACAAGTAAATACTGCACAAAAAATATTAGATATAGGTTCGGGTACAGGCTTATTGAGTTTGATGCTTGCGCAAAAATCTTCTGCAAATATTACTGCCATAGAAATTGAAGATGGTGCATTTAAACAAACCAAAGCCAATTTTGAAGGGAGTCCCTGGAATGAGAGATTGTCCGTAGAACACACTCCAATACAAGACTATGCAGTTCAATACAAGCATTTATTGTATGACTGTATTATTACCAATCCTCCTTTTTACGAAGGTGATTTGCAGTCACCTAATGAATCCAAAAATTTAGCTTCGCACAGTACCGCATTGCCTTGGGAAGATTTAGCAAAAGCAGCTGCTGCATTGTTGCAAGATCATGGTGCATGGTTTGTTCTAGTACCCACATTAAGGGCTTATACCATGCAGAAATTAGCCAACAAATATGGTATGCAATTGGTCGAAGAAGTGTTGATGTACAATGATGCCAAACATTTACCAATACGTGCGATGTTGAAATTTGTTAAGCAAGAAGCTGAATCAGCTATTCAAAGAAGTAAAATTATTATAAAAAATGCTGATCAGACTTACACAAATGAATTTACTTCTTTATTGAAAGACTACTATTTACATTTATAAGATTAGTGTTTCGCATAATCCACTAAATGGTCATAACGCGGATTCAACACCCCTTTCTCTAACATAGTTGCACGTTGAATAATGTCATTTCCGCCAGCAACTAAATCAGGTAAAACATATTTTATCAACTGCTCTCCAAAGAATCTGCTTGCATCACGAGGTAATTCATTAGGCAGATTTCCCACCGCCATTACATCAATTCCTTCGGGAGCGTAAGCTGGTATTTTTTCAAAACTATTCACATTCACACCATACACTGGATCCTCAGTTGGCGCATCCCCTAAATTGCAAGGTACACTTCCGTGCGCATCGTCTGTGATGTCAGCAATCGTAGTTAAAGCAAAATCATTGGTTAATAAATCTTCCTGAGTAAACAAAGGTGGTATCCCGGGCTCCCAATAAATGCCATTCATTAAAATATGCGCATGGGGTAAATACTGTTTAAACAAACAATTGTAATTACTTGGGTTCGAATGAAAATCATTGCGCTCATACTCCTTGGTGATTTTGTGCGCGTATAAATCTCTGCCTTTCAAATGTACATAAACCGGATAAGCGTAATGACGATCAAATTCATCAGGCTCCACTTGTTGTACATCCATTAAATTCATGATCTCTAAAATACCATGAGCAACTCTACCAGATCCTGTCACCACAATCTTTACAGGTGGTAATTTTAAACCAAAATAAGTATGTATTAATTCGCGATAATCTTTCACTTCACTTACCCTCCCAAGATGAAATGCCTTGGTTCTATTTCCATAAGCCATAATCCCATTATGTGCACCCACTATCCCTGCAAAGAATCCAAACCCAATCAAACGTTGACCATCCTCATGTTCTAAACATTCGTAGTCGATTAAGGTAATCCCAAGATCCATCATCTTATGAAATAGTGCCTGATTATAAGATTGTGCCTTTTTGGTATGCGAAAAAAATAAATAAGTTTTACCAGCAATTAAATGATCTTTTGGAACCTCTTTGATCCCCAATAAAATGTCCGCCTTACTTATATCTGTAACAACCTGTAATCCTTCCTTACTATATTCTGCATCTTTATAACATCTGTTTGGAGATGATTCAACCAGAATATCCCAACCTGGATGCTGCTCCTTAAGCCATTTGCATTGCTTTGGCGTTAAAGCCACTCTATTATCGCTGGGAACTTTTCCCTCTTTAATAAGTCCTAATACAGGCATAATAGTAATTTTACACAATATAAGAAATTTAAGCATGAACTATTTTGAGTTATTTGGCCTTCCTATTGGTTTTCAAGTAGATACGCAAAAACTAAGGGCAGCTTTTATGGAAATCCAAAAAGCATCACATCCCGATAAATTTGCTCAAGGCAGTTCAGAAGAACAGGAAGCTGCATTAGAGCAATCTTCCATGGCCAATAAAGGATTCACCCTTTTGAACCAAAAAGAGCGCATACTACCCTATGTTTTGGAATTATTAGGCATTATGACACCAGATGAGAAATATGCCCTAGAACCTGCTTTTTTGATGGAAATGATGGACTTAAACGAAGCATGGATGGATGCGGAAGATGAAAACGCAAAACAATCGATTATTAATCAGGTAGAAAAGTTAAAAACAGAAATATATGCACCTATTCAAACTTATATGGAAATGGGTCAAATCGATAGTCTTTCACAAGAAGCAATGCTGCAAATAAAATCTTATTACTACAAGAAAAAATACCTTGACCGTATTTTGGAAGATTTCCATCATTAATGTAATATTG
>CAZAOF010000125.1:0-4431 GCA_964486665.1 uncultured Sediminibacterium sp. | reverse complement strand
TTATTCAAAAATCAAATGTCCTTTGTTTTTGATTTGCTCTGGAGTTAATTCGGCTACTAGCTGAACACCTTTGATATTACGTATAGTATGTAAAATGTCTTTTACTTTTTCGTCTTCAATCCATTCACCACGGATCCACCAGATGAAATCCATATGTTTTAATTCGGGTAGTAGATACTCTCCGTCAAATTGATTGTGGTACACAAAATGTCCAATGGTCGTATTGGGCTCATAGCCTTCATACATGGAAAAATAATAGGTTCTATTTTTTCGCTTTAAAGCAATTTCATGATTGGGGTTAAAGCGAAACTCAAAACCCATATACTGATTCAATAAAATACAAAATTGATAATTTTTAATTGGCGCGGTAATCCCTAAGATGCGAGAGCCCTCAAAATCTTGTTCGTTAATTTCGTCCTGATTTAAAATTAGTTTAGCACTCACCGTTTATATTAATGACTTTTATAAATTTATTGATTCTTTTGTTTAAAACTCAATATCAACTTTAATTTCTTCACTACCTCTTTTGTAGATTAAAAACGTTTTATCTCCTTTTTTAAATTTAGATAATGTAGTCATATAACTCATCACATCAACAAATTTAAAATCGCCCATTTGTAATAAAATATCCCCTGATTTTAAGCCTAATTTCTCCCCCAGTTTACCTGCAGAAGCGCCCTCAATCCTAAGCCCAGTGCCAGTATAGGCATAATCAGGCATTACTCCTAAGCTCACCGTGAACTTAGTGCTACGGCCCATAGTTGCTTCACGTGTTTTTAAGAAATCTAGCTTGCCATAAGTGTTGGTCGTCTTTATAATATTTTGCACAAAACGCATGATGTCTTTTTGACCCATGTAATTAATCTTATCCCAATCATCAGTTGACTTATGATAGTCTGCATGACTACCTGTGAACATAAATAAAACCGGCATGTCTTTTCTATAAAAACTTGCATGATCACTTGGACCTGTTCCAGCACTATCGATAGTGTATAACAATGAAGTAGGTGTTTTTTGAATGATCTCTGCCCACTTGCTAGAAGTACCATATCCACCTAGACTCATTTTTTTTGATGCATCATACCTACCCACCATGTCCATATTAACCATGTAATTAAAACTAGTTTTGATGGTTGGATGCTCAAGCCAATATTTACTGCCTATTAATCCTAATTCTTCTGCAGAGAAATGAATGATTAAATAATTGTATTTATTGTACTCCTTACTATTTTTTGATTCCTTTTTTAACACTTTAGCTAATTCGATCAAAGCCGCTGTACCACTGGCGTTATCATCGGCTCCATTGCGAATTTCGCCATTCAAATCCAATGCATTTTTGTCTTGATTATACCCTAAATGATCTAAATGCGCCCCCAATACGACAGTATGAGCTGCTTTATTATCTATATAGGCAACTACATTTTTTGCTACTCTTTTTTGAAGCTCTAAAACCAGATTGGCTTGAATATGATAGGTGCCTAATTCGTCATTAAAAAACTTCTTAAACCCATCCTTTGTAATATAGATAACAGGAACAGCAAAGGCACTAGTTGTGTCAAATTTATTAAATTGAATATTATCAACTAGGGTGCCAGTATTGTATAAAAATAATGCCTTTGCATTTTTTTGTTGCATAGCAATCGTTGTGGTCTTAATCCAATCCTGTAGATCAAAATGAGGATTATTTTGCTGCTCTTCTAAGACTTCTTGCAAGTCTTTAAACCAAACTTGGTTCGCCTCTTCTAATGCAAGTGTTGATTGGGTAGTAAATTCAACCTTGTCGCCATTCGATATAGTGAAAAAGTCAGATCCAAATACCATTGGCTGTTGATTCACTTTTAAAAAAGCCAACTCTGACCATTTTTTGCCTTCGTTAATTGGAAAAGCTTGGATATAACCTTGATCTCCCATCGCTTGTATTCCTTGACTTTCATATTGAGCAATAATATAATCTACCGCCATTTGCTCACCCAAACTTCCAGCACGGCGGCCCTCCAGCACATCACTTGCTAAATACTGAACATGTAGTTTCAGGTTTTTGATTAACTGACGATCTGCTTTAGTTTGCTTTTGGGCTAGGCCAAAAATCGAAATAAAAAGAAGCAGAAAACTAGAGATATGACGCATAGTACAAGATTGAACCTCAAAATTAAGCAATGGTTATTAGTTTCATAGTCAATTAGGAGAAAAACTGCTAAAAGTCATAAAATTTAAAGTGGTTCAATTTCTAATTTCGTAAGTACTAGCTACGCTTAATGTATAGCTTTGCGACCAATCGTGAAAGCAGGTATTCATATCGCCTTAGTGGGAAACCCCAACAGTGGGAAAAGTTCGCTTTTCAATGCGCTAACTGGTTTACAACAAAAAGTAGGCAATTTCCCAGGTGTCACAGTGGACAAGAAAACAGGTGACCTTGAAATAGGACCGCACCAAACTACCTTAATTGACCTTCCGGGCACCTACAGTTTTTACCCAAAGAGAGAAGACGAATGGGTTGCATACCGTGTGTTGATGGGTGTGGATGAAGAAGTAAAAACAGATGTGATTTTACTCATTGCTGACGCTAGTAACTTAAAAAGGAATTTACTTTTTTGTAGTCAAATTATTGATTTGAAAATTCCAGTGGTACTAGCACTTACCATGAATGACCTTGCGCAAAAGAAAGGAATTAAAATAGACCTTGAAGGTTTACAGTCAGATTTAGGTATCCCCGTTGTAGCTGTTGATGCAAGAAAAAACAAAGGCTTAGGTGAATTGAAAAAAGTATTGGCTCAAATTATTGAGACTCCAAGATCAAGAAACCAAGAAAGTTTTATAGATAATAAAAAATTAGCGCCCAACGCGATTGAAGCATTTAAAAAAACATATCCAACACATAGTGATTATGCAGCGTTGCATTACTTGATGCACCACGAGACCTTCCCATTGGATCAGGAAATGCAAAAAAATATTGAACAGATTGAAATTGACAACGATTTCAACCACACTAAAACCCAAGCACAGGAGATCTTACAGCGATATCATCGCATACAAGAACTTATGAAAAAATGGGTGACTGAACCTGACCCTAGCGCCAAGAAAAAAAGAACAGATCGTTTAGATAATATATTTTTACACCGTATTGGAGGATACCTTATTTTATTATTCGTCTTGTTCTTATTATTTCAATCTGTTTTTTGGATGGCCTCCTTCCCAATGGATGGGATAGAATGGATCTTCACCAATATTACTACATACTTAAATCAGGTCTTACCAGAAGCATGGTGGCAGGACTTATTGGTAAATGGTCTGGTAGCTGGTATTGGCGGGATAGTGATTTTTGTACCCCAGATTATGATCTTGTTTGGATTAATCACTTTGCTGGAAGACACGGGATATATGGCAAGGATAAGTTTCTTGAGCGATAAGTTAATGCGTAAAGTAGGTTTAAACGGGAAAAGTGTAATGCCCATGATTAGTGGATTTGCTTGCGCAGTTCCTGCTATTATGAGTGCTCGAAACATTGAAAACAAAAAAGAACGTTTACTTACTATTATGGTAACGCCTTTTATGAGTTGTAGTGCAAGATTGCCAGTTTACACCATACTTATATCATTGGTTATAGACGATCGTATGTATTTTGGCTTTTTAAGTTTACAAGGCTTAGTGATGATGGCGCTTTATCTATTAGGTATTGTGATGGCCTTAGCAGCAAGCTTTGTGCTTAAATTATTTATCAAGATCAAAGAGAAGAGCTATTTTATTTTAGAACTACCTGTGTATCGAGCGCCACGCTGGGGTAATGTTGGAATGACCATGATACAAAAAGCAAAAATATTTGTCGTTGATGCAGGTAAGGTGATCATTGTAATTAGTTTATTATTGTGGTTTTTAAGTTCATACGGACCTAGTAAAAAAATGGACCAATTGGATGCTCAATATGCAATGGCCATTAAAACCAATCCAACACAACAAGATCAATTAGAGAAACAATACCATACCGATAAACTCGCAAATTCTTACGCAGGCTTGTTGGGTAAACAAATTGAACCAGTGATCAAACCATTGGGATATGATTGGAAAATTGGTATTGCACTCATTACCTCATTTGCTGCTCGTGAAGTATTTGTAGGCACTATGGCTACATTATATAGTGTAGAGGAAGATGACAATAGTAGCTTAAGAGAAAAACTACGAGCCTCTGTTTGGCCTGATGGTAAGCCTGTGTATACTTTAGCAACTGCCCTTTCTTTAATGGTCTTTTATGTATTGGCCATGCAATGTATGAGTACACTTGCCATCGTAAAAAGAGAAACCCAATCATGGAAATGGCCTACCATACAATTTTTCATGATGACAGGCTTAGCTTATGTAATGAGCTGGGGGGTGTATGTGATTTTTAAATAGTTGCTACAATCCGAAATTGCCTTTTAAAGCATTGTAATTTTTTTT
>CAZAOF010000124.1:0-4530 GCA_964486665.1 uncultured Sediminibacterium sp. | reverse complement strand
TCAATAGTTCTAATTTATTGACTACCATGTATCTTTACAAAAAAGGACCAAGTGAAAGAATTAGCTGTGTTGAACGTGTTTTTCTGGAAGTATAGATTTCGGTTTTTTACTGGTATTCTATTGGTCATTGCTACCAACTATTTGGCGGTTTTAGCCCCTCAAATAACTGGTTATGTAGTAGGGCTTGTTCAATCTAAATTGCCAGGAGGCAGACCAGTAAGTACCGTTCAGAATGATCTTTTAATTAAATTGATTGCAGGTATTAGCGATTCCTATGATTTTAGTTTTGGCTGGTTAATTACATTTTGTAGCGTAACGATCCTTTTTTTAGCCATCTTAAGAGGCGTATTTATGTTTTTTATGCGTCAAACCATCATTGTGATGAGTAGACACATTGAATTTGATCAAAAAAACCAGGTCTACAAACATTATCAGGCACTTGATACAGAGTTTTATAAAACACATAGCACTGGGGATTTAATGAGCCGAATAACAGAGGACGTGAGTAGGGTAAGGATGTATACTGGCCCTTCTTTGATGTATTTAATCAATTTGGTTTCTTTAATTGGATTTTGTTTGTACAACATGTTTTCTAAGGATATTGGATTGAGTTTATATGTATTGTCTCCATTGCCCATTTTAGCTGTTACCATCTATTTTGTAAATAGCATTATTAATAAAAAGAGTGAAGCCATTCAGGGTCAGCTGTCCGATTTAACCACCAACGCTCAAGAATCTTATTCAGGAATCAGGGTCATTAAATCATTTGTACAAGAAAAAGCGATGTTGGGTTTCTTTAAAACCAATAGTGAACTTTACCGAAAAAGTGCAGTTAGTTTAGCTAAAGTAGAGGCTTTTTATACGCCTGCTATGGCATTGATGATTGGATTGAGTACTTTGTTGACTATTTATTTAGGTGGATTACAAGCCATTAAAGATCCAAGTCGGATAGGAACTATTGTAGAGTTTGTATTTTATATCAATATGCTCACTTTCCCAGTGAGTGCAATTGGGTGGACGGCTAGCATGATTCAAAGAGCA
Organism: uncultured Sediminibacterium sp.; assembly: GCA_964486665.1. GTDB lineage: Bacteria > Bacteroidota > Bacteroidia > Chitinophagales > Chitinophagaceae > Sediminibacterium. Next base: position 3,489 of record CAZAOF010000124.1, on the reverse strand, counting down.
GCAGCATCTCAAAAAAGATTAAATGAATTTTTGTCAATCGAACCGACAATTCATAATAGAGGAGCCCAAAAAATAAATACAATCAAAGGCGATATTCAATTTAACCAAGTGGATTTCACTTATCCTCATTCAGGAATTAAAGCATTAAACAATTTCAATTTACATATTACACCAGGACAGAAAGTATTGATTCTTGGGAAAACAGGGTCAGGTAAATCTAGTATTGCGCAAATTTTAAATAGGATGTATCAAGCCGATACAGGCAATGTATTAATAGATGGTATGGCCATCAATACTATTGACACTTCTAGTTTAAGAAGACGCATTGGCTATGTTCAACAAGATGTTTTCTTATTTAGTGATTCAGTGAAAAACAATATTCAATTTGGTGTGGAGTCCTCCGACGAAGCCATAGAAGCTGCTGCAAAAGCCGCACATATTTTAAAGGAGCTTAAACAATTACCAGAGGGATTATCTACAATGGTTGGAGAAAGAGGGACCACCTTAAGTGGAGGACAAAAACAAAGAATTTCAATAGCTAGGGCATTGATTAAGGATCCTGATTTGTTTATTTTTGATGACTGTTTAAGTGCGGTTGATACCAACACAGAAAAGACAATTTTGCAGAATTTAAGTTTAATCATGAAAGACAAAACTGCTCTTTTTATTACACACCGAATTTTCTTTAATTTTCATTTCGACTTAATCATTTATTTAGAAGACGGACATATTGCAGAATCTGGCACCCACGAAAGTTTGTTAGCTAAACAAGGCTTATACGCCGAATTATATCAAACCCAATTAAGTCAAAATCAACAAGATTAGGCTTTGAAGATTTTTTGATAATTTTTTTTATAAAATTTTACTATTTCATGAACATTGTATATTTTAGATATAGATTAATTCACTAAAATTGATATTGTGGAATACGAAAACACCGACAAAAAAATTGAAAGCGTATTTAGTTCAAAAATTCGTGCAGGTAAAAGAAGAACCTATTTCTTTGATGTAAGAGCAACTAAAGGGAATGATTATTTCTTGACTATTACAGAAAGCAGAAAAAGATTTGACGATAATGGATACGACCGTCATAAAATATTTTTATATAAAGAAGATTTCAATAAATTTTTGAAGGCACTTACAGAATCACTTGATTATGTAAAAACAGAATTAATGCCTGATTTTGATTTCGATGCATTCAATCATGAGTATGAAGCTGCGAACGCAGCTGATGAAAACAGTACCATTCCGGCGCCCACTGAAGAAGTTAAGCCTCCAGTTTTTGAATCACCAGCAACACCAGTTGTTACTGAAACAAATCAAGTACCACCTGTATCGAGTGGAGATAATTTAAGCGGAGAAGAAGTAGATAAATGGTAATCGCTGTATTATAAGGATTTCAACATCCAAATACTGCATCCATCGTGTCCGGAGTTGCCCAAAGCTTTTGGTAATCTATTGTATCCTAATTGTTCATACATGCTTACTGCATTGGATAATTCCGGCATTGTTTCTAAGTAAACTTGTTCGTACCCAGCTTCCTTGGCCCATGACATCGCCTTAAGCATCAATGCTTTTCCTAGGCCTATTCCTCTTGCTGCCGGAGCTAAATAAAGCTTTACTAATTCACAGGTTTTATTTGGTAATCCTTCGGTTGGGAAAATGCCACAGCCTCCTAGTATTTGGTTGTCTTTTTCTGCAACATAATACACTGCTCCAGCTGTTTCAAATAACTCAAACAAAGCATCTGTGGTTGGATCATAATATACTGTTCCAGGTTTGTTGGCACCAAATTCAGTTAATGCCGCACGAATGACAGCTGCAAGAGCTGCATTGTCTTTGGGTTCAATATTTCTGATCGTAGTGGATGCTAACATAGTTGGACTATTTCCATTTTTTATATTGATTGATCAATCCATTCGTTGAACTATCATGTTCTGTAATTACTTGATCATGCTTTAATTCTGGCAATATTTGGTTGGCTAATTGCTTTCCTAGTTCTACTCCCCATTGGTCAAAACTAAAAATATTCCAAATTACTCCTTGTGTGAAAATCTTTTGTTCGTATAATGCGATTAAGAACCCAAGTGTATGCGGGGTAATTTTTTCAACTAAAAATGAATTCGTTGGTTTGTTGCCTGCAAAAACTTTGAAAGGAGATAAAAATTCTATTTCAGCCTCAGACTTGCCTGCAGCTTTTAATTCTGCAACTACTGTTTTTTCGTTCTTGCCATTTAACAAGGCTTCTGTTTGAGCAAAGAAATTACTCAGTAATTTATCGTGGTGGTCTCCAATAGGATTGTGTGATTTTGCAGGAGCAATAAAATCACATGGTATTACCAAAGTGCCTTGATGAATCAATTGATAAAACGCATGTTGTCCATTGGTGCCTGGTTCACCCCAAATAACTGGACCAGTTGCATAGTTTACTGTGGTGCCATTACGATCTACATATTTGCCATTGCTCTCCATATTTCCTTGTTGGAAATAGGCAGCAAATCGATGAAGGTATTGGTCGTAGGGTAGGATGGCTTCACTTTGTGCACCAAAAAAGTTCGTATACCAGATGCCTAATAAAGCCATGATCACGGGAATATTTTTTTCAAAAGGGGTACTCTTGAAATGAATATCTGCTTCATTTGCTCCTTTTAATAAATCCTCAAACGCATCATATCCAATAGTTAATGCAATTGATAAACCAATAGCACTCCATAAAGAATAACGTCCACCAACCCAATCCCAGAACTCAAACATATTTTGACTGCTAATACCAAATTCGTTCACTAATTTTTCGTTCGTGCTCAATGCAATAAAATGAGTAGCGATATGTGCTTCCTCTTTTGCGTGTTCTAAAAACCATGTTCTAGCAGTATGTGCATTGGTCATGGTTTCTTGCGTAGTGAAAGTTTTAGAGGCAATTAAAAACAATGTTTCTTCTGCATTCACTTTTTTCAAGGTTTCTGCGATATGTGTACCATCCACGTTGCTTACAAAATAAGTTTGAATGCCATCTATCCAATAAGGCTTCAACGCTTCAGTAACCATCACGGGGCCTAAATCACTACCACCAATACCGATATTGACAATCGTAGTAATTTTTTTACCCGTAAAACCAGTGTGCGATCCTTGATGAATTTTGTTACAGAAATTTTTCATCTGTTGCAAAACACGCTGAACATCAGGCATCACATCTTTACCATCTAATACAACAGGCTGGCCACTGAAATTTCTTAATGCAGTGTGAAGCACAGCTCTTTTTTCTGTTTCATTAATTGCTTGACCAGAAAATTGTGCGTCAATGGCTTTATCTAGCCCACATTCTTTTGCTAATTGAAATAGCAACTGAATGGTTTTATCTGAAATAATATTTTTTGAATAATCAAATAGTAAACCGTCTTTTTGAATGGAGTACTTCTCGAATCTATTTGGATCAGCTGCAAACAAATCTTTCATTTGTCTACGACTCATCTCTTCTTCAAAATGCTTTTT
>CAZAOF010000123.1:0-4565 GCA_964486665.1 uncultured Sediminibacterium sp. | reverse complement strand
TGGAATAAATCGGAATTGTTATTCTGCATTAAAATCATGCCAGAAGAAGCATTCAACACCGCACAAGATTTAATTAATATCTCCTCTAGCAAAACAGAAACATGCTCAAATGAGCTTAGCTCATTAGTGATGTCTAATAAAGTTTCTAATTCAAGATACTTTAACTGTAACTCGTTTATATTAAACTGCTTATTCATTATAACCCACTTACAGCTTCATCTTCTGTAGCAAATACAGTTGAATATTTTGTAAGCCCCATGATATTAAATGTTTTTGAAACAATTGGTGCAAGGTTGTAATAGCCAATTTTTCCGTCTACTTCTTGTAATTTCTCAATAATTTCAATCAAAATAGATACACCAATACTATTCACCACTTTGGTGCCTGCCATGTTGATTAAAAATTTATTCTGTCCCGCACTCATCTTATCATAACATATTGCAGAAATAGCTTCTCCACCTTCATTGTTTAAATAACCATCTGTTTCGATAATAATTATTTGATTCGACTCTCTTGTACTTTTTATAAATTCACTCATGATATATTATTTAATTATTTATTGATATTTTTCTTCATTGTCACGGTTGTTCCTTCACTATTTGATTCAAATTCTACCGAATCCATTAATTCTTGTATTAATTGTAACCCCCATCCTCGTTTACGTTCATCTTTGCCAATTTTATTTTCAATTTTCGGGATTTCGACTTTTGTTTTATCAAAGCCAATTCCTTGATCAATTACCTTTACTACTAACGAGTCCTCCTCTATTAAGAAATGGATAAAAACATTATTTTCGGCCTTGGAATGCTCAAAAGCATTGATACAAGCTTCAATGAGTGCCATACTAATTTCTCCTGCTTGGTCTTCTGTAAGATGCATGTGCCTTGCTATCACTTCGGCAGTCTGTGTTGCGATTAATTCCATATTTGGAATAATTGGCAACTTTAATTCAACACTTGGTTGTTTCATTTTAGATTGATTTAAATATTTATTTATGTTTAATTATGACAATGGTGATGTCATCAGGGTTGTGCACGCCAGCAAGCCATACATCGGCCTGACGCATTAATTCGACGATCAAATTCTTAGCATCTAAATGGCAATTTTCCGTCATGATAGATTGAATTCTTGGATAGTCAAAAAGATCTCCATTTGCATTTGGGGCTTCTGCCAAACCATCAGAAATGATTGCTAAAATATCTCCTTTGTTAAAGTCCGTATTGTGCTGATCATATTCAACCATATTAAAACTACCTAATGGAATACCAGACAATAGGATTTCTTCTGTTATTTTACTTTGTGCTCGATAGACAAAATATGGAGGCATACCCGCGGAGCTTAAGGTTAATTGATTGCCTTTTAAATGTGCAATATTTAAACTCATTCTTAAAATGCCTAAATCCACCTTTTTCACCACCGTATTCAAAGCAGATAGCATTTTGTTTGGCGCCATTTGTGGCAAACCTATGATACCCGCTTTAGTGATTGAAACCAACATGCCCGATGGGGTACCGTGTCCTGTTGCATCTCCGCAAATTGCATACAAGGAACCGTCTTCTTGTTCAAAGAAATCATAATAATCTCCTCCCACTTCGGTAGAGGTTCTTAAATAAGTGGCAATATCTAAATGACCAATATTTGGATTGTTTTTAGGTAATAATCTTTCTTGTAAAGCTTTGGCTTCTGCTAGTTCTCCATTTTTCCTTTCGTCTTCTAGTTTCTTTATCTGTACCTTCTCTCTATATTTTGCAAATGCATAAATAAATACAGATAAGAAAATGAAATACAATAAGTAAGCCCACCATGTTCTCCAAATAGGTGGCGCAATTACAATCACCACACTTGCCCCAGTTTCATTCCAAACCCCGTCACTGTTTGCTGCTTTAACTCTAAAAGTATAGGTTCCCTCTCTTAAATTGGTATAAGATGCAAAACGTCTTTGTCCTACATAAATCCAATCATCATCATAACCTTCCATTTTATAGGCATATTGGTTTTTAGATGCGTCTCTAAAATTAAATGCCAAGAATTCAAAAGAAAGATTATTACTCTTGTATTCGATTTCTATTGGTTTAGTATTACTAGAGGATTCTACATAAATTACTGTGTCCTTTGTGGCAAATTTTTGAATAATCACATTCGGCGGAACTGTATTCACTTTAATTGAATCGGAATAGAAGAAATTAAGTCCAGAAACTCCATTGTACATTATTTCATCCTGTTCTGTTTGAAATGAACTTGTGCTATTGAATTCATAATCTTGCACCCCTTCTTCAGGACCGAAAGTTTTAAACTGATTGGTATACGGGTTGTATCTTATAAGGCCAAAATTGGACGATATCCAAAGAATATTGTCTTTGCCTGCATGTATATCATACAAGTATAAATTAGGTATCCCGTCCTGAAGCGTTAGGAATACTTTTGTTTGTTTTTCTAAATCAACTTTGATTAATCCATTTCCGTAAGTAGCAATAAAAGCCATTTTATTGTCAATAACATGAAGAGATGGCCCAGAATACAGGTCATCTTCTTTTAAGAAATTCATGTCTTTTGTTAAAAGCCTTGCTTTGTGCTCTTTTTCATTGAATAAAAAGATGCCATCTTCATTTAAAACATATAACTCGAATTGTGATTTTCTTTTAATGGCATAGATCCCTTTTTCTAATCCCTTAGGTAATGCATAAAATTGAAATACTAGCTTTCCATTGGAGTCGGATAAGATAATTGGCTTAGGACCTGCTATAATCACTTCCTTTTTATAGGACATAAATTCAGCCCCGTTTAGACCGCTAGCAGCATCAGGCAACAACTTGTCTACATTTCCAATAGTTGTAAATGCATCCTTATTAAAAGGTTTAATAAATAAGTTTAAACCATAAAATGCATTCCCCGTAAACGCATAAATATTTCCCTTTGCGTCTTCCGAAAATTTCCAAGCCCTTAGGGTTGTTCCGTTGGTGTTTTTTAGATAGGATTTTTTAATTTTATTTTTTCTGTCAATAGCTAGCACACCCCCTCCAGATATATATTCGCCTAACCAAATGATGCCTTTATGGTCTACCATCATTCCCCAAGTTGAACTAATCCCTAAATTAAAATCACTTGGAAATTTATTATTCATTAACCCAATGACTCTTTTTCCTGGATCATATTTTAATAGTCCAGAAATAGCAGACCCTATCCATATATTATGATCTTTGTCTTCAAAAATATCTGCGTAATTGGATTCAATAATCCCATTGTCTTTTGCATTCAACGGATTTAAGTGAACGATTTTTTGGCTTGTTAAATCAATAATATCGATGCCCTTTCCTACAATGGTTAACCATAATAAATTTTTATGTTTATTATAATGAATACCATTGACATTATTAGAGGCAATTGAATTTTCGTTGCCCTCCTGATGTTTAAAAATAGTTAGCTCTTTCGTTTTTGTGTTGTAGATGAATGCACCAAGTTTATTTGCACCGTAAATAGTATGGTCAATAATTTTAACATCGTTCAATGGCACCAAAAACAAGGAGTCAGCTGAATTGAATACTTTTTCTAATTGCTTTTTCTTTGTGTCAAAAAACTGCAATCCAATATTTGTCGCGATTAATAATTTTTCTTTTTCAAAACCCTTTACATACATCACTCTCTCAGCTAGTACATCTCCCATTTTAGATTCAGGATGAACAGCAAAGTGTTCGTATTTTTTGGTGACCCTATCATAAGAGACCAAGCCTGTACCTACTGTACCGAGCCATATTTTAGTGCTCAATGTATCTATAAAAATACTTCGGGGCGTAGCTGCATAAAAAGGACGGTTATTATTTGCCTTAAACAAAGAATCCCTATAAGGTGTAGTATAATTCGTCCATTTATCTGATCGTCGGTCTAGCATTGAAAAATGACCATAGTTGTCTACAGTCCAAATATTCCCATCTTTATCTTCTGTAATGTCATACACCCATCCCGAAGAGCGCGAGTTTACATTTTTCTTATCATGTGCATACTGTTTAAAAGTATACCCATCAAATCGATCCACCCCCGACTGGTTACCAACCCATAAATACCCAACCTTGTCTTGATAAATTGACATGGGTGAGCTTTGTGACATTCCATCTTTAATTAAATAAGTGTCGAACATAAAGTCTGACACTTTTTGAGCTGATGCTTTTATTGTGACTGTTCCTAGTAGGATTAGGTGGACAGCAATAATTCCATATTTTCTTATTTGTATGTTTTTTGGTAGCATTTTAATTGTTGACTATTTATATTTGATGATTACAATGGTGACGTCGCCAGAATTTTAAGCACTAGCAAGTAGTTCGTCTACTTGGCAGTATAGTATAAGCTCATTCAGGTAATTGGTTGAAAATGAATAGACTAGAGAGGAATTCAAAATACATTCGCTATGGCTCAAATACGCCTAAAATGCAGTTCAATTTGTTCCTTATGGGCGAAATGGAACAAAAAAACTTGATTGAGGATTACATAGAATTAATGCTATTTGGACGTATTTTTAAGTATCTTGACCACTAAATATCAAGTAATCAGACCTTTATGGCTATTTTGTTTCC
>CAZAOF010000122.1:2042-4612 GCA_964486665.1 uncultured Sediminibacterium sp. | reverse complement strand
ACTCATCGCAGGTTCTTATGTGTTGAAAATAGAATCTCCAGCTTATGTGGATGCAATAAAATTTATAAAAACGAATTAACAGATTTTAATAAAATCTAAATAAATAGAACGAATAGAAATAACAAAACGAATACTAAGACGATGAAATATATTTTTAACATTAAGATGGGATTAGTTTGTGTGTTGACCTTGTTATTGTTTAAGCAATCGACACTCTATGCTCAAACACCAAATACAGGTATCTTTTTTCAAGCTATCGCAAGAGATCAATTTGCCAATCCTGCCAAAGACAGAAAAATATATGTGCAGTCAAGTATCGTGCAGTCTACTGCAACAGGCACTATAGTGTTGATAGAGGAGCACCAAACGATGACTGATGGCTCGGGTGTATTTAGCATTAGTGTAGGTCAAGGCACAAGAACAGGTGGAACAGTTACCAACTTAGATAATGTTGAGTGGGCAAAGGGGCCTTATTTTCTGAACTTGAAAATATCAATCAACCCATTAGCGCCAGTTGCTAACTGGGACTACACAAAGGATTGGATAGATTTGGGCACATCCCCATTTGGAACTGTACCTTATGCATTATATGCAGGAAGTGTCTTTGGAATGGATAAGAAGTTAAATATTTCAGATAGTACAACAAAGTATGTTACGCCTGCTCAATTAGCTTCTAAAACGTTTGATCAAACGCCAATATTAAATTCTATTGCTACAAAATTGAACATTGCAGATAGTTTGACTAAGTATGTTACACCTGCTCAATTAGCTGCCAAAACATTTGATAGTACTACTATATACAATCAATTAGCTTTAAAAGCAAGTACAACAGATGTAAACACTGCATTGGGATTAAAAGCAAGTACAACAGATGTAAACACTGCATTGGGATTAAAAGCAAATACAACAGATGTAACAACATCATTAGGTTTAAAAGAAAATCTTTCAAACAAAAGCACTGATCTAACAGTTGATGGTAGTTCAAATACAAAATACCCTTCAGTAAAGTCGGTTAAAGATTATGTAGACTTACAAGTTGCATCTAGTATTGCAACAATCGTTGATGCGAGCCCTACCGTAAAAGGAAAGATTCAATTATCTGGAGATTTGACTGGGACAGCTGCTTTACCAGAAATTGCGAATAATGCAGTTACTACAGTAAAAATTGCAGACGGCAATATTACCAATGCAAAATTGGCTACAGGGATAGATGCAACAAAAATTACTGGTGACATTACAGGGAAAGCATCAAATGTAACAGGCACTGTAGGAATATTAAACGGTGGGACTGGTGCGACTTCAGCAGCAGCTGCAAGAACAAATTTGGGGTTAGTGATTGGTACGGATGTACAAGCTCCCTTGAGTTTTACTACACCATTAGTAAAGAATGCAAACACGGTTAGTATGACCCAAGCTACAACAAGTGTAGATGGTTTTTTAACTGCGGCAGATTTTACAAGTTTTAATAATAAAATTGATGCAACTCAAAAAGCTGCTAATAATGGAGTTGCTACATTAGGCAATGACGGGAAAATCCCATCTAATCAAATTCCAGCTATCTCTTTTCAAAACGTAAGTGTAGTCAATTCGTCTTCTGCTATGACCTCTATAACAGGAGCACAAGTGGGTAGTATAGCTATTAGAACGGATAACAATAACAACTATGTTTTAAGTGCATTGCCTGCATCTACTTTGTCAAATTGGATTGCTTTAGCAACACCAATATATGTTTCTACCGTGAACGGATATGCTGGACCAAACGTAGTATTAACTACAAATGATGTGAGTGAAGGGGCAAACAATAAATATTATACAGATGCTAGAGTTAGAAGTGCATTGAATGCAGCTAGCCCTTTAAGCTTTAATACAGCAACAGGTACTTTTAGCATGAGTGCAGCATCTGCAAGTAACAATGGTTATTTAACTGCTTCAGATTTTACCACATTTAACAATAAGCAAAATGCATTAACTGCAGGAACGGATTATTTAGCACCAAATGGAAGTGCAATTGCTCTAACAAATTTCCCTACATTAAATCAAAATACCACTGGTAATGCTGCAACTGCAACTAAGTTAGCTGCAACAAAAAATATTAATGGTGTTCCATTTGATGGTAGTGCCAGTATTAATATTGATGCTGATGGAAGTACCTTAACAGGAAATACATTAGCAACTAATATAACAAGTTCAAGTTTAACTGGTGTTGGAACAATCACATCTGGTGTATGGAGCGGAACTACAATTGCAATTGCAAAAGGTGGAACTGGTGCAACATCTGCAACAGGCGCTTTAGCCAATTTAGGTGCAGAACCTGCCGCAAATAAGAGTAATGATATTCTTGTGGATGGAAATTCGACTACGAAATTCCCTTCGTTTAAGGCGATCAAGGATTACGTGGATCAACAAAGTGCGAACGCGGGTGTGGCGGATAATAGTATCACTTCGGCGAAAATTAATGGTTCTCTTGCAGTATTAAAAGGGGGTACGGGTGCAACAAATACAGCAGATGCAAGAACAAATTTAGGATTAGCAATTGGAACAGATGTAATGGCTGCGAATTTCACCACTAC
>CAZAOF010000122.1:0-1942 GCA_964486665.1 uncultured Sediminibacterium sp. | reverse complement strand
ACATCATTAATAGCTACGAATACGGCAAGTATCACTGCAAACACAACTGCGATTGCAACCGAGGCAACAACTGCCAGAGCAGCGGAACAAGCTTTGACTGCAAGTGTAAATGCAAATACTGCAAGTATTACTTCAAATACATCTGCAATAGCTGCGAATACTGCAAGTATCACTGCAAACACAACATCTATTGCTGCTAATACAGCAAGTATTACTTCAAATGCATCTGTAATTGCAACAAATGCATCTAATATTTTATTAAAAGCGCCTATTGCTTCACCTGCATTTACAGGTATTCCAACAGCGCCAACACCAAGTGTAAGTGATAATTCAACAACGATTGCTACAACTGAATATGTAAAATCAAATTTGGCTACCGTTAGTGCCGGTACTTTGACTGGAACAACGCTAGCATCTACAATAACGGGATCAAGTTTAACAAGTGTTGGAACTATTATTTCAGGTGTATGGAGTGGAACGGCAATAGCTGTCGCTAATGGAGGCACAGGAGCAACTACAGCAACGGGTGCATTAACAAATTTAGGGGCCGAAGCTATTGTCAATAAAAGTACTGATTTGAACGCGGATGCAAATTCAACTACAAAATACCCAAGTGTAAAAACTATTAAAGACTATGTTGATACACGCGTTGCTTCTGCAGCTGTTGCTGATGGAAGTTTAACAAATGTTAAACTAGTAAACAGTTCTACAATATTAGGTTCTACTACAATGACATTAGGTGGAACAGTTACTTCTGTAACAGGATTGACAAGTTTATCTGCAACTAATTTAACTGGTACATTATCTGGAACAGCAACATCATTAGCAACAGGAAGAACAATTGAATTAACTGGAGATGTAACTTATACAAGTCCAGCATTTGATGGTTCTGGAAATGTAACGGCTGTAGCAACTTTAGCAGCTTCAGGAGTGAGCTCTGGAACTTATGGTTCATCAACTGCTATTCCAACATTTACAGTAGATGAAAAAGGTAGAATTACTGCAGCAAGTACAGTAGGTATTACAGCTGGAGTAAATTCATTAAATTATACTTCAACAACTTCTTTTGCAGCTGGTGGAACAATATCAGGAACAACATTAACATTAGCTGCGACAGATGGCACAAATCCAGGTTTGATTTCAACAGGCGCGCAAACTATTGCTGGAGCGAAAACATTTAGTAGTGATGTAACTGCACCAAATTTTATTGGTAATGCAACAACTGCAACTACAGCTGAAAATATAACTGCAACATCAAATTCAACATTAACCTCTTTATCGAACCTTGCTACGGTTGGAACAATCACAAGTGGTATTTGGAGTGGTACGGCGATTGCTGATACTAAAATAGCTACAATAACGACTGCGGGTAAAGTTAGTAATAGTGCTACAACTGCAACAGATGCAAATACAGCGAACGCAATAGTAGCTAGGGATGCAAGTGGTAATTTTACTGCTGGAGTCATTACGGGTACGTTGTCAGGCACTTCTAGTACTGCTAATAAATTAACTACAGCAAGAAACATCAATGGTGTTGCTTTTGATGGTAGTACAAATATTACCATCGCTGCAGATGCAAGTACCTTAACTGGAACTACATTAGCTAGTAATGTGGTGACTTCAAGTTTGATGTCAGTGGGTACGATTACTACTGGTGTATGGAGTGGAACAACGATTAATGTTGCAAATGGAGGAACAGGATTGACTACTTTGAATGCTGGTTTAATCCCGTTCGGTAATGGAACCAGTGCTCTTGGATCAAGCAATAATTTAGTTTGGAATAACACTACGGGTAGTTTCGGAATCGGAACGAGTACACCGGGAAGTGGGATGAATACAAAATTAGATGTTCAAGGAAGGGTATCATTTAGAAATACAAATGCTGGTAAGGCATTAATTTTTGATGGAGATGCTGGGTCAAATTATTCAAGAATATACACAG
>CAZAOF010000121.1:0-4637 GCA_964486665.1 uncultured Sediminibacterium sp. | reverse complement strand
CCTATCAATTTAAATTTTAATCATGTTTAAAAAAATCATCTTATATACGCTACTCCTAACTTCTATAAGTGGTTGTGATAAAGAAATCAACCTTCCATTAGACAAGAATCAATCCCTGCTTGTAATTGATGGTGTTGTAACAGACGAAGCGGGTCCGTATTATGTAAAACTTAGCAAGTCCTTAGCATTTACGGATGCATCTTTCTTCCCAGGGGTTACCAATGCGACTGTTATCATCAAAGATAATTTTGGACAAATAGACACGCTCAATCATACAACACAGGGTGTTTACCTAACTAATAAAACAAAGGGAATGCCTGGCAATACCTATGTTCTGGATATTAGCGTTGATGGGAAAAAATATTCAGCTGAATCTACTATGCCTCAAAAAGTGGTTCTAGATGGTTTACGTATCAATCCATTTAACATCAATGGCACGATACGATATAGTATCATTCCTTTATACAATGATCCAATTTCTTTTGGTAATAGTTATCGTTTCATTCAAAAGATAAACGACACCCTGGATAAAACATTTCACGTTTTTAATGATAATTTAAATAACGGCAAAACAAATCAAAGGCCTCTTGTTGGAGGAGCGGACTCCTTAGAAGTAAAATTAAACGATTTTGTATCTATAGAGATGCAGTGTATCTCTAGGCAAACCTATTTATATTATTACACTTTAAATCAACAGAGTGGGGCGGGGCCAGGCGGCGGTACAACACCGTCTAATCCACCCTCTAATATAATCGGTGGGGCTTTGGGACTATTTTCTGCACATACGGTTCAAAAAAGAGGAATACTAATAAAATAAAAAAGCCTTGTAAGTTACAAGGCTTTTTTATTTTTGTGGCACCACCCGGGCTCGAACCGGGGACACAAGGATTTTCAGTCCTTTGCTCTACCAACTGAGCTACAGCGCCATCGGATTTGCATCCATCCAAACAAATTGCTTTGTTCGGGGAGCAAATATAAGCAGACCGCCCTTAAATAGCAAAAAATAAGCCTTGTTTATTGAAAATCAGTGGAATTCGGGACTTGTTTGTTTTTTTACGCTACCACTGCGACCACAAAAAAGCTGGCAATAATTAAGGCTAAACCTATCCATTGTTTTGGACTCAAGCGCTCTTTGTATATAAAATAGCCAATCAATACCGAAATGATTTGACTGCCGATAATTAAAATATTAATGACCACAACAGGTAAATAACCATAACTCATGTTAATGGCTAATCCGCCAATCACTAGTAGGGCGCCTAAAATTAAATAGGCTTTAATGTGTATGAGTTTTAAATAAGATAGCAATTGATTTGCCAATCCGTCTTTAATCACCAACACTAAACCAAACAACATCGCAACGCTCTCTATGATTAAGCTAAATGCTAATGGACCAAACCACGCAATAGGAAATTTATACAAAGCAAAAGAGCTTCCCCAGAAAAAACTAGAGGCAATGCCATACAACAACCCTTTTTCAAATTCTTTTGGGTTATGTATTTCTCCTTTTTTATAATACAACAAAAATAAGCCCACTGTGCTTAATATAAAAGCATACAAATAATTGCCATGCCATACTTCCCCCACCACAAAAACTGCTGTTAAAATAGTAAACAACTTTAGCGAAGACACTGGCACCACAACACTTACGGGCGCTTTTTGTAAACCTTGTAAAAAAAAGACAAGGCCAAAAATATTAAAAACACTTAGTGCTATTGACAATAAAAATTCTTGATCAAATGCAATATCTCTTACAACCCAATATTTAAAAAAATCTGCCTGGCGAAAACCAAAATATAATATTGAAAAAATAATCGTTGCAAAAACACCCCGGTAAAACATACCAATTTGGTAGGGTATAGTGGCGGTTACTTTTTTCCAATATGCATTACTAATAGCAAAACAAAAAGCGCCTATTAAAACATAAATTATGCCCATTAATATTCGCAGTTTTTCGGCGTTCTTGCGAACGGTATAACATCTCTAATATTCGTCATACCTGTTACAAACTGAACCATACGCTCAAAGCCAAGACCAAATCCGGCATGTGGCACCGTTCCAAATCTTCTTGTATCTAAATAATAACTCATCTCCTCCAAAGGAATATGCATTTGGTTCATTCTGGCTTCTAATTTATCTAAACGCTCTTCTCTTTGTGAACCACCTACAATTTCACCAATACCTGGCGCTAGGATATCCATTGCAGCAACAGTTTCTTTACCTGCTTCACATCCGTCGTTCATGCGCATATAAAACGCTTTGATAGCCGCTGGATAATTAGTAACAATGACTGGTTTTTTAAAATGCTGCTCTACCAAGAAACGCTCGTGCTCGCTTTGTAAATCAATACCCCACTTTACATCATAAGTGAATTTCTTTTTCTTATAGTGATTGCTATTTAATAAAATATCTATTGCCTCCGTATAAGTAATTCTTTCGAATCCATTTTCTACAACGAACTTTAATTTTTCAATCAAGCCTAAGCCACTTCTTTTTTCTGTAGGCAATTGTTTTTCCTCTTCTGCTAAACGTGCGTCTAAAAAAGCCAAGTCGTCTGCATTGCGCTCCATCACATAATCAATCAAGTACTTGATAAAATCTTCGGCCAAGTTCATATTGTCTTCTAAATCGTTGAATGCCACTTCTGGTTCAATCATCCAAAATTCAGCTAAATGTCTTGTTGTGTTTGAGTTCTCTGCGCGAAAGGTTGGACCAAATGTATAGATGTCTGAAAACGCCATGGCGCCTAGTTCTCCTTCTAATTGACCACTTACTGTTAGGTTCGTGCTCTTACCAAAAAAGTCTTCGGTAAAATCAATCGCTCCTGCCTCGTTTTTAGGAGCACCTTCTAATGGAAGCGTCGTAACACGAAACATTTCTCCTGCACCCTCTGCATCGCTTGATGTGATAATAGGTGTATTTAAATATAAAAATCCGCGATCATTAAAAAACTGGTGTACCGCAAAAGCCAATGAATGGCGAATACGAAAAACAGAACCAAACGTATTGGTTCTAAAACGTAAATGCGCTTTTTCTCTTAAAAATTCTAAAGAATGTTTTTTAGGCTGTAAAGGATATTTTTCTGCATCACTATCTCCTAAGACTTCTATTTTAGTTGCTTTAACTTCTACCAACTGTCCTTTACCTAAACTCTCCACCACCACTCCGGTCACCTTCAAAGAAGCGCCTGTTGTTACACGCTTTAATAAATTATCTTCAAATTCACCCAAAGTCGCCACTACCTGAAGGTTGTTATTCGTACTACCATCATTTAGCGCTATAAACTGATTATTTCTGAACGTGCGGACCCAGCCCATAACCACTACCTCTGCGCCTAAAGCAGATTTTGTCTCAGCAGTAGCGGCCTCTTTTATAGTACCGCTTAATAATTCCTTGATTTTTACTCTTTGATTGAACATATATATTATTTCGAGCTTCAAAGATAACCCATAAAAAATTGTTTTTTTATGCAAAAACATCATTACTTTGCAGTAGAAACGAGCGATACAAAATGCTACTGTTGTTCGCCACACTTCGTTTATCGGTCAAATCTTGACCAAATTCAACTAGATTTTTCAAACATCCCCCGAGCTCAATTCGATTTTTAAAAACCCATCCATTTACAGTGCAAGAAAAAGACGACAAACCAAAGAGAGGACGTAAGCCCATTGCTGCGCCAGCTACAAAGTCAATTAAGGCAGAAGCTACCCCAGCAAAAGAAGAACAAGCTGCTGCAAAACGCAAACCAATTGCAAAAAAATCAGCAGATACAGCAGAAGAGCCTAAACGTAGGCCTGCAGCTCCGGCTAAAATTCAAAAAGATCATTCCGAAGACGATAAAGCTTCTAAAATAGCAGCAGCATTGTTTGGAGACGAGTCTGCCGCAAGTCAAACACCTGCGCCAGCAACTAATCCAGAAACAGCTTCTGCGCCACAGGGCGACCAAACAGGCCAAGAAAACCAAGGAGGTCAACCCAATCAAAATCCACAAGGTGGAGAGCAAAGAATACAAAGAGGCCCAGGACAAGGCCAACACCCTCATCAACATAGACATCAACCCAAAAAAGAACCTGTATTCAATGTAGAGTTTGATGGTGCGATTGCTTCTGAAGGGGTGTTGGAAATGATGCCAGACGGGTATGGCTTTTTAAGAAGTTCAGATTATAATTATTTGTCTTCTCCTGATGACGTATATGTTTCTCCATCTCAAATAAAATTGTTTGGATTAAAAACCGGAGACACGGTTCAGGGTTCGGTTCGTCCTCCAAAAGAGGGTGAAAAATACTTTGCATTAACCAAGGTAGATTTTGTCAACGGTAAAAAACCAGATGAAATTCGTGATCGTATTCCTTTTGATTATTTAACACCATTATTTCCTTTTGAGAAATTAAATTTATATACTACTGCTAATAATTATAGCACCCGTATCATGGATTTGTTTACACCAATTGGTAAAGGGCAACGTGGATTATTGGTTGCTCAACCAAAAGTGGGAAAAACCATGTTATTGAAAGAGATTGCCAATGCTATTGCGGCAAACCATCCAGAATGTTATTTGATGGTGGTACTAGTTGACGAACGTCCAGAGGAAGTAACCGATGTGGAGCGTTCTGTAAAAGCAGAAGTGATTGCATCTA
>CAZAOF010000120.1:0-4676 GCA_964486665.1 uncultured Sediminibacterium sp. | reverse complement strand
ATTAATATTAAAAGATCAGTTATGAGACTCAAAAAAACAAGCAAGCTTTATTTAGCAAAGCTTACGATGATTTTGGTTTTGCTGTCTGGTTTTTGTATCGACGCTCTTGCCCAAACTATTGTTAGTGGTAAGGTGACGAATCAAAAAGACAACAGCGGAATCGAAGGTATTTCAATCGTTATCAAAGGCACACGTAATGGTGTGGTTTCTGATAATTTAGGTGGATTTACTTTTAAACTAAACAGCAACAACACAATTACATTAGTAGCTAGTGGTGTTGGTTTTAAAGCACAGGAATTAAATGTTGATCCTAGCAAAATGGCTACAGGATTATCAATTGTATTAACAGAGCAGTACTCTAAATTAGACGAAGTAGTAGTTACCGGAACTGCTGCAGGAACCACGAAGCGTCAATTAGGAAGTTATGTTAGTAGTGTTTCTGCAGAAGACCTTAACAAAGGCGCTTCTGGAAACGTGCTTGCTGCCTTGCAAGGTAAAACTGCTGGAGCACAGATTATACAAAACAGTGGAGATCCTGCTGGTGGCATGTCTGTTCGTTTAAGAGGTATTAGTTCTGTACTTTCTTCTTCGGAGCCTTTATATATTGTTGACGGAGTAATCGTTAACAATGCAACAAACAGAGTAACCAATACATCAGGTAACTATGATGGTGGTAATTTTGTTGGAAGTATTGGCCAAAACAGAATGGTAGATATTAATCCAGCAGATATCGAAAGAATTGAGGTATTGAATGGTGCTGCTGCAGCTGCTACTTATGGAAGTAGAGCGAATGCGGGTGTAATTCAAATTTTCACCAAGCGTGGAAAATCTGGTGCTGCAAAAGTAAGCTTCTCTAGCACATTTATTAGTAGTGCATTAAGAAAAAAATTAGATGTGAACCAAGCTCCTACAAAATTCGGTGGACCAACTGATGGCGTAGGTGCTCAAACACAAGATATCTTAACACCTGCATTGACAAACAAAACAAATGTTACTCGTTATGATTACCAAGACTACATTTTCCGTGATGCATCTGGTACTGACAACACTTTGTCTGTGAGTGGTGGTAATGATAAAACAAAATATTATTTTGGCGGATCTTATTACAACAATCAAGGTATCATTAAGAATTCCGATTTCCAAAGATTCAGCTTCAGATCTAATATTGATCAAGTGATTAATAAGTGGATCAGTATGAATATGGGATTGAACTATACTAATTCTAGTGCGAATGAAAAGCCAGATGGACAGTCGTTCTTCTCTCCTACCAATTCAGTAACTATTTTAGGAAACTTCCATGATATCTGGACAAGAGATGCCAATGGCAATATTAAAGCTGTTGGAAACTTTGGACGTACAAATCCGGTTTCTATCATTGAAGATTTTAAGCAAAGACAGACTACAAACAGAGTTTTAGCTAATTTTGGAATGAAGTTAAAACCAATGAAGGGTTTAACAGTTGACTATACAATGGGTATCGACAACTATGCTCAAAATGGAACTACTTATATTCCTCCATATGCTTATAATGTGAACCCTGCATTTTTTGGTGGCGGTGTAACACTTGATCCAACTTTAAATGGATACGCAAGCACTGCATCTAATCATTTCTTTCAAATCAACCATGATTTGAGTGCAAACTACAATTTTGAAATAAGCAATGATATCGGTTCGACAACTCAGGTTGGTTATTCTCAACAATACGAGAAGAGTAATTATGCTTTGTTACAAGGAAGAGGTTTCGCTCCATTCATTCAAACAGTAAATGGTGCAAGTACACCTATACCTGGTGTAGATGATCGTAGTGAAATTTCCGTTTCTGGTTTATACGTTCAACAAAACTTTAAATTTAAAAATCAGTTATTCTTAACAGGTGCTGTACGTCGTGATGGTTCAAGCGTATTTGGTGAAAACCAACGCAATCAAACCTACGCAAAAGCAAGTGCTAGTTATATTATCTCTAGTACTGAATTCTGGAACTCACTTGGTTTGTCTAAAGCATTTGACTTATTTAAAGTACGTGTTGCTTATGGAGAGAGTGGAAACTTAACAGGTATTGGTGCTTATTCAAGATTTAACACTTATGGTGTAAACACATTTTTAGGAAGAAGTGCATTGAACTCTAGCAGTACATTAGCAAATGAAAATGTGAAGCCTGAGCGTCAAGCTGAAATTGAATATGGTATGGATTTAGCAATGTTCAACAATCGTGTAGGTTTGACAGTAAACGTATACAATAAAAAAGTAACTGATTTATTGATCAATAGACAATTAGCGCCTACAAATGGTTTTGCAAGTTTATTAGATAATTTCGGTTCTTTAGAAAACAAAGGATATGAAATCATGTTAAGCCTTACTCCTGTTCAAACTAAGAACCTGAAGTGGGAAGTAACAACCATCTATAACCATAACGAAAACAAGGCAACAAAAATTGGACAAGCATTGACTTTATTTAGTACGAATGCAGGTGCTCCTATTTCAATTGTCGAAGGTCAACCAATTGGCGTTTTCTATGGTACTTATTTTGCAAGAAAAGCAGATGGTAGCTTAATCACGAACGCTGCAGGTATTCCACAAACAGCTAGAGGAACGCAAACATCTGTATTAAATCCAACAGAAACATTAGATGCAAATGGCCTACCTACTGGATCTGTATTAAGAAAAGTAATTGGTAATCCTAACCCAGATTTTACGGGTAGTATTGTGAATGAAGTTTCTTACAAAAAATGGAATTTCCGTGCACAATTAGATGTAGTGCAAGGTGTTGACGTTTTTAACGCTGACTTTAGAACGAGACAAGGCGTTGGTAATGGTAAAGTTGCTGAGCAAGAACACAATGGACTTTTACCTAGAGGTTATATCAGCGGTATTTATGCAATAGAAGAGTGGAGAATTGATGATGGCTCTTTTGTTAAATTACGTGAATTGTCTGTTAGCTATAATGTTGGTAAAGTAAAATTCATCAATAACTTAAGTATCAACTTTAGCGGAAGAAATCTTATTTCATGGGATAACTACAAGGGATATGACCCAGAAGTAAACTCAGGTGGTCAAAGTACTTTATTAAGAGGTATTGACTTTGGAGCTACTCCGATCCCACGTACATTCAGTTTTGGTATCAAAGCTGATTTTTAATCCTTAATTAACTAAATAGAGAAAAATGAAAAAGATACTATATAAATATCAAATCGCTTTCTTGCTCGGGATTGTATCCTTAACGAGCTGTAAGAAAGACTTTGTGAATCCTAATGCACCAACAACTGACCAAGTATTTAGCTCTGCTAGAGGATTGGCAGGTGTAAATGCAGGAGCACAAAGAACCTACACATTTGGTGGCGCAAGTGTGGTATATGGCTTAACCACAGCAAATGGTTTTGTAACCAATGAGTTAATATTAATGAATGCTGGAAACGTTGGAGAATTTCAGTTGAGCCGAGGTGGTTCAACCATTGACCCAACCAATACTGTACTAGCAAATATTTGGACCAATGCTAACAAAGTAATTTATGACGCAAATTCAGTAATTACTGCAGCAGAAGCTTTAAATGACAAAGCATACGCAAGTGGCTTAGTTGCACATGCTTCTATCTTAAAAGCTTTATCTATTGGGACTATGTCTATGTTATGGGAGAAAGTGCCAGCAGGCATTGGCGCTAATGTTCAATTCATTGATCGTACCGCTGGATTTGCTGCTGCTATTTCAACTATTGATAATGCTTTAAGCAAAATAAGTGCGAATGCAATTAGTGCAAACTATATTGCTGATGCAGTTCCAGGGATCGATTATGTCAATACGTTAAACGCATTGAAAGCTAGATTCTTATTGTTCTCAGGAAAGTATACGGAGGCAATCACTGCTGCTAATTTAGTAGATCTAACAAAAAAATCTACATTCAATTATGATGCAGTAAGTACCAATCCTATCTTCACTACTGCAACAGCAACGAATAACGTGTTTCAAGTAATTGATTCTACTTTAGGTTTACCAGCTGCTTTAGCACCAAATGTTGCAGATGCACGTATCCCTTTTTATACTGCTATCAATACAACAGTTATTCCACGATTCAGAATCAATGGCTTTTACAATAGTACAACCACAGCAATACCTGTGTACCTACCAGGTGAAATCACATTAATTAAAGCAGAAGCTTATGCAAGAACTAACAACTTGACATCTGCATTGACAGAATTAAATAAAGTGATTACAAAAACTGCTGCTGCAGATCCATTTAAAGTGGGTGCTGGTTTAACAGCATCTACTGCAAGTACTTCTACAGAAATATTGGACGAAGTATATAAAAATAGATGTATCGAATTGTATATGTCTGGCTTGAAACTAGAAGATATGCGTCGATTTGGAAGGGCTACTACTGAGCGTAAAAGAAATTTCTTCCCTTATCCATTTAAGGAAAGAGATGGTAATCCTAATACACCAGCAGACCCAAGTTTTTAATTTTAAAAAAAGATGTGAATGGATAAGTCATTTATACGTGTAACGGAGTCGGATTCTAACTATGATCATATTGAAAATTTCAGCACGACTGAGATTTTACAAAATATCAATGCAGAAGACAAAAAAGTGGCTTATGCTGTAGAAAAAGTAATTCCAACAATTCAATCTTTGGTAGACTCAATAGTGGGAAAGTTATTGAATGGCGGACGCCTATTCTATATTG
>CAZAOF010000119.1:0-4690 GCA_964486665.1 uncultured Sediminibacterium sp. | reverse complement strand
AGTATTAAAAAAGACAACAAAGAGCGAAGCGATTTGTTGAAAGGCTTTGGGTTTAACGAGATTGCCGAGCAGGAAGGCAGCGAATTCAATCAGCTGCCAATCCGAACTAAAAGAGCGAAGCGATTTGTTGAAAGGCTTTGGGTAACTTTTTTATTCTATTTTTGCACCCATGAAACATTCCCAAACCATCGGCATCATACTTACATTATTGTTATTTTTCTGCACGACCCAACCAATGGTGGTGATTGAAAGCAGAAACTGGGTCGTAACAGGATGGGATGCAGGGGAAACCCATTTTGGTCAATCAGGAAAATTTTTATTTTACATAGGTATCCTGGCAATTGTATTTTTTGCAATCCCATCCATCAACGTTAAGCGATTCAATATGGCATGGGGTGCATTATTATTGGCATGGAGTATTCGTAACTATTTAGTTTTATCTGCATGTGCCATGGGTGAGTGCCCACAAAAACAATGGGCATTATATGCTTGTATTATTTTAAGTACAGGTATATTAATTATGACATTTCTTCCTAAGCTAAAAACAAAATAACCCTCTTTATGGGAGGGCTATTTCTATAATCAATTTGAGTAGCTTATTTCGCTAATTGCTCAAGACCTTTACCAATCAATTGCACTGCTTCTTTAATTTGCGCTTCAGTAATAATTAATGGAGGTGCAAATCTAATTTTGTCACCATGCGTTGGTTTTGCTAGTATCCCTAATTCTTTTAAGTATAAACACAGATCCCAAGCAGCTTCTGGATTTTCATGTTTGATCACAATCGCATTCAACAATCCACGTCCTCTAATGGAAGCCACAAAAGGAGAATTTAATTTCGCTAATTCTGCTCTTAACAATTCACCCATTGTATAGGAGTTCTCCACCATTTTTTCGGATTTGATCACTTCCAATGCTTTCATAGCAACAGCACATGCAAGTGGATTGCCTCCGTAAGTAGAACCGTGTTCTCCTGGTTTAATTTGTAACATCACAATATCATCCGCAAGCACTGCAGCAACAGGAATCGTTCCACCACTCAATGCTTTGCCAAGAATCAAAATATCGGGACGCACATTTTCATGATCGCAAGCTAGCATGGTACCAGTTCTTGCCAATCCTGTTTGGATTTCATCTGCAATAAATAACACATTGTATTGATCACATAAAGCACGCACACCTTTTAAATAACCATCTGCAGGAATGACTACACCGGCTTCACCTTGAATAGGCTCCACCATGAATGCAGCCACAGTAGGATCTTTCAAAACAGTCTCCAATGCAGCTAAGTCATTGTATGGCACTAGTCCAAAACCTGGCATATAAGGGCCAAAACCTTTATAGCTACTAGGGTCAGTGGAGGAGGAGATAGCGGCTAAAGTTCTGCCCCAAAAATTACCTTCTGCAAATATCACTTTTGCCTGATTTTCTGGAATTCCTTTTACATTATAACCCCATCTTCTTGCTAATTTAATCGCAGTCTCTCCACCTTCTACACCCGTGTTCATTGGCAATACTTTATCGTAGCCAAAATACTCGGTGATGTATTTTTCATACACGCCTAATTGATTATTGTAAAAAGCTCTAGAAGTAAGTGTCAACTTTTGAGCTTGTTCTGTCAATGCTTTGATGATCTCAGGATGACAGTGGCCTTGGTTTACGGCAGAATAACCGCTTAAAAAATCGAAGTATCTTTTACCATCTACATCGTATAAAAATACGCCTTCGCCTTTTTCTAGTACGACAGGAACTGGATGATAATTATGTGCGCCGAATTGATCTTCAAGGGCAATATACTTTGCAGTATTTGCACTCGTTTGTATTGGAGTAGACATGCAATAAAATTTTGAATAAATAGATAAAAACAAGAAAAAAGTAGTGAGGGGTGAATACTACCCCATGGGATGGTTCAGAAAATCTAAATTAGAAAATAAGAAAGTTGTCTTTATCATGGCTCTAAGATAGGGTTTTTACTCAATTTTCCCATAATTGGACTTACATTCGCATAAATAAATCTGCTTTGAAACCGCTTGTATCGATTGTTATTTTAAACTATAATGGGGCACATTATTTGAAGACATTTTTGCCTTCAGTTTTGGCTACGCAATACGAGCATAAGGAAGTAGTGGTGGCAGACAATGGTTCAACAGATGATTCTTTAACTATTTTAGCACGTGATTTTCCTGCTGTGAAAGTCATACAAAATCCAACCAATGAAGGTTTTGCAGGTGGATACAATTGGGCGCTAAAACAAGTACAAGCTGCTTATTATATTTTATTGAATTCGGATGTTCAAGTAGACCCTAATTGGGTGGGTCCTATGGTTGAATTAATGGAATCAAATCTTAAGATTGGCGCATGTCAACCTAAATTATTAGCACAAAAAGAACCGGGTTGCTTTGAATATGCAGGCGCTAGTGGAGGATGGATAGACGCCCTTGGTTACCCGTTCTCAAGAGGTAGGATTTTTGATGTTTGTGAGCGTGACAAAGGGCAGTACAATCAAGCCGAACGTATTTTTTGGGCTTCTGGTGCAGCGATGATGATCCGTGCAAATCTGTTTCATTCATTAGGTGGTTTTGATGCTAGTTTTTTCGCGCATCAAGAAGAAATAGATCTTTGTTGGCGTATGCAATTAGAAGGGCATGAAGTATTTGCCTGCCCAGACGCAGTAGTATACCATGTAGGTGCAGGCACTTTACCTAGAGGTGGTAGAAAAGTGTTTTTAAATTTCAGGAATAATTTAATCATGTTGAGTAAGCATCTTCCATTGCGAGAATTGATTTGGAAAATGCCAATTCGTTTTGCCTTAGATGGGGTGTCGGCTTGGAAAGGTTTATTGAGTGGGGATGGGTACTTTTTTACAGCTATTGCAAAGGCGCATTTTGCAGTAATGGGGTATTGGTTAAAGGGTAAAGTCAATAGGAGTAAGCATTGCAAACCTTTAGCTTCACTTGGGGGTGTTTACAATGGTTCTGTAGTTTTTCAATACTTTGTAAAAAACAGGCAAGAATTTGATAAAATTGTCACCAAACACGCTCATAATTAAGAACTTGTTGTTATTTTTGCATCCGTAATAAAATACTATGTCACAAGAAATTCAAGAAACATCAGCAGATAAAGACATTGCTAAGAACTGGGTAAGTTCTTCTAGATTCATCTTTTATGTATCTGTTTTTGCACTATTATCATTGGTTTTAGGGAATTGTACTAAATTGTTCAGTTCTGGTTTCGAGAAGCCAGAAGTAGAAGTGAATACAAGTTCTCAGTACAAACCTGAATATAAGTAGAAAAAAATTTTGTTGGTGTGCGTTGATTCCTTATTTTCGCACTCCAAAAAATAGTTCTTGTTCAAGCGGAAGTAGCTCATTTGGTAGAGCACGACCTTGCCAAGGTCGGGGTGGCCAGTTCGAGCCTGGTCTTCCGCTCAAAAATCCCGTTCTTCGGACGGGATTTTTTTTAAGTCAGCAATGACGCCCTGGTGGTGGAACTGGTAGACACGCAGGACTTAGACACTGTTCTCGAGGAGAACAAAAATTTGAGTGCACTTCGAGAAATTGAAGATGTAGAACTCCGTAAATTCGGCGAACCCTTTTAAATGGGAATACCGAGCGAAGCCCGAAAGGGAACGTGTAGAGACTAGACACGGAGCACCTAAATCGCAAGATATGGTGAAGGCATAGTCCAGACTACAAACCAGTAGTGGGTGGTGAAAACCATAGTAGTAAGAAAATCCTGTTCGCCGCAACGCGAGTGCGGGTTCGATTCCCGCCTGGGGCACACAGCCTCTCACGAAAGTGAGAGGCTTTTTTGTTTTGAGGCTGTGTCGAAAGCTTGCTTTCGTAAATAGACGAAAAGCAAAAAAGCCAACTATCCCGAGAATTGGGATAGTTGAAAGGCTTTGGGTAAGACTAAATTTCGAGGAAGACGTTTTGAGCAAAGCGAAAAACGGCAGTCCCGAAAACAGCAATCTCATTCTCTCTTTTTTATTTGTAACTTAAAAGAATGAAATCCCAAATCCCTCAATCTCAAGTCATAGAAGTTTGTTTAAGGAGTAATTCCATGGCAAAAGCAGCTGCATCTTTAAACATTCATTTTAATACTTTAAAGAGATTGGCGATTTTGTATGGTTGTTATTTGCCCAATCAAGGCTTAAAAGGAGGTAATAAGCAAGCCCCTGTGAAAATTGCATTAGATGAAATTTTAGCAGGAGACCATCCTTATTTTCAAACTTATAAACTAAAAAATAGGCTTCTAAAAAAGGGGATGTTAATTGACGAATGTGCTCTATGTGGAATAAGTTCCTGGAATGAAAAGAAAATCAATTTAGAATTGGACCACATTGATGGAAAAAGAGTTAACCACGAACTTTCTAATCTAAGATTATTGTGTCCAAATTGCCACTCTCAAACAGATACATATAGATCTAAGAATAGAACACCAAGAGGGTAACTCGAAAAAATATATTAAGCTTATCTTCGCTATTCATCGTTCAACAAATAATTTAAAGTCATGTCTCAAAATAAAGTTGCTGAAAGCTTTTTAGCATTGGTCGAAATTATGGATACGCTTCGTGAAAAATGTCCATGGGATAAAAAGCAAACCATTCAGAGTTTAAGAAGCAATACGATTGAAGAATTATATGAATTGATAGATGCTATTATTGACGAAGACTGGGAAGGGATTAAAG
>CAZAOF010000118.1:0-4716 GCA_964486665.1 uncultured Sediminibacterium sp. | reverse complement strand
GCATCCACACCTGGATATTTTTTGGCTTTTGCAGCTTGCAAAGCATTACAAGCCTGGTCCTTTTTGCCAATTGTAATTAAAGACATGGCTTTAAAGAATTCAGATTTACCAGTATTAGCAGTAGGTAGCTGAATAGCTTTGTCAAAATAAACAATCGCTTTTTCAAAAGCTTTAGCAGTATAATAACAGATGCCCACATTTTCAAAGTGGGTGTAATTACTTGGGTCAGCGGTGCTAGCTTTTAAGTAAAAATTAGCTGCATTACTGTACAGCCCTTTTTGAAAAGCTTGTGCTCCCATAGCCGCATAATTGGGCATTGTACCTGTTGCCATAGCATTGCCATAAAGCAGGCTATTAGTTCTAACAAAGAGCGCACTATCAGATGGGAATTTTTTTACAGCTGAATCAAGCAAAGATTTCGTAATTGCAATAGGCGTTTGGTTGATTTCAATTAAGGCTAAAATATATTGGTTCCATCCCTCTCCTGTATTTCTGTACTTAGTATATGTTTTAAACGCCTTTGTTGCTTCAGCAGTATCCTTCATTTTTGCAGCAGCAAAAATCATATTCTTATAATAGCTTGTTGCTCTTGGCCAATTGTAAAATGCTTTTTTGGCGTACACGAATGTACTATCGTATTTTAATTGAGTTGAAAATACAGCGGTCTTTATAAAATCATTGTAATGCAAATAAGGATTCACCTTGTCAGACTCGTTTAATAAACGCATAGCTTCGTCATATTGCTTATCTCTTAGGTGATATCTAGCCACAAGCGCTTTTATCGGCAATGTCGAGGTAGATAAGTTAGGGATCTCAGGAAAAGCATCTTTAACTTCGTCCAATGACATTTTAGGATCCTCGTTAATCTCTCCCATAACAAATTTTTGGACTTTCAAAGATGTATAGGTTTGATAGTTCACATACATTGAACCAATAATAAATAGTATGGCAACAACTAAGAAAGGAACTCCGAATTTCCCAGTACTTTTAACTGACTTTTTAGAAGATATAAAATGTAAAGGAGTCAATAATAGTGCAGCGGAAATTGCAAACATGGTTTGCATAGATGTTCGTTCTACAGGAAAATTAAAAAATGCATCAACAAAATAACAAGCTACAGCCATCAAAGCAATCGATGCGACCAAACGAGCACTATGATCATTAGACTGTTTCCAAATTTTAAGTACGGCTAAGCCTAATAAAATAAAAAGAACTAGGAAAGCGACTCCGCCAATTATACCCAAATCGGCAAACATTTCAATGAAGTCATTATGACAATGGTAAGGCACAAATAAATCATTCGTGTATTCTTTCTCATAAGGAATAGAAGCTAATTTCCAGTTACCATAACCTGCACCAAAAATTGGATGCTTTGTCGCATAATCTATAGCACCTTCCCATAAGTGAATTCGACTATTTTGCTCACTTGCGACGGTGATATCGCCCGCCCTTTTAGTGATAGTGCCATATCCTCCTTGAAACCCTTGCAAATCGACAGCTTTTGAGAGCATGGTATTGGCTGCAAAAAATGCAAAAACCAGTGGGAGAATCAAATAAGATAATTGAATAGCCGTTTTTTTAATTCCTTCTTGTTTATGTAAAAGATAAGTTGATAGGGCAAATAAAACAAAAACAACACCCAATCCTACATAGGTTGATCTTGTATTTAAGATAAACAAAGCCATGATGCCTAGAAATAAGATAATCATTCCTGCTGCTTTACCCAGTAATTTATTATGTAAAATCACAAAGAGTAAAAAAGGAAATTTGATCAATAAACTTGCAGCCATGACGTTCTTATTCCCATTTTTGCCAGTCAAACTGACAATATTCTGATCCAAATTCATGTCTACCATATTCTTGGAAAAACCAGAAATAACATACATCGAGTCAAATAACAAAACAACAGCAATGAAAATGGACACCATATTAAATAATGGCAACAATCCCTGTTTATAAAAAAGAATAGATAAATTAATAAAAATTAAATAAGTACTCACCAATCGGGCTAAACAAACCAAAGTTTCAATGGCATTAAGCGAATAAAATAAAGACAATGTGGCCCAAATTACAAGAAGACTATAGACAAGCGTAAACTTCAAGTTCAATATTGCATCAATTGCTGGAGCATATCTATTTCTTTCAAATAAAATATATCCAAGTACCAATAAATCTACAATGGACACATACAACCATTGTGCTCCCATTACATCTGCCCCACCAAAATCAGGTATAAAATGTACTAGTAAATATAAAAACATACTTATTCCAGCACCCCAATTCGTTTTACCCATTTGACTCATATAAAGAAAAATTGAGGTATAAAGATAAGCTATTAGTAGGCTTATTTTATGAGGAATATGCCTACATTTAGGCGTAAAATTAAAAAAATGATTCAAAAAATAGCTACCTTCTTAGTGATCTTGTTGTTTGCAAATCAAGTTAGTGCTCAAAAGACAACCTATATTATTTTGAGACATGCTGAAAAAGATACTACAATTGCAGATGCTAAAATGATGGTATCAGATCCACCACTAAATAGCTTTGGTGAAAAAAGAGCTTTATCATTAGTGGACAAATTCAAAGCTTATCAAATCAACCAGCTATATTCGACTAACTATAAAAGAACAAAGGCAACAGCTTCGCCGATTGCCAATGCACAGAATTTAAATATAACCATTTACGATCCTAGAAAACTAGACACATTTGCTGCTCAACTTCTGTCGACTGAAAATAAAGGGAAAACTATTTTAATTGTAGGTCACTCAAATTCAAGTCCGAAATTGGTCAATTTATTGATTGGTAAAGACCAATACAAAGAGTTGGACGAATCCATCTATAATACTTATTGGATAGTTACAAGCAAGCACCATAAAGCCAAGGCTAAAATGATGAAGTACTAATTATTCAATTAATCGCTCTATTGTATGAATGATACCGTGCTTAGCCATGGTATTTTGTTTGATTATTTTTATTGGAAATTCATTCTTCTCTCCTTTTATCATAAAATCATTACCATTTTGGTACATCGTAATAAACTTATTATTAATCATTAACGCATTCATGCCATTAGACCATTCATTAGAAAATACGCGTTCTTTTGTGATGTGATAAGAGAGTAAGGAAACAATTTTACTATAAGCAGTATTTTCAATTGATTCAAGGTTCTTATAACCAGCAATTTTAAATGCATCATTTGTTGGCGCAAAAAGCGTGAATTTACAACCACATACTAAAGCATTGGTCAAATCAGTACCCCCATTTGCTGTTCTAAGTAAAGCTGCATTGAACATAGAAAGGCTCGTGTCAACAGATACAACTTCCATCAAGTCTCCTTCTGCGGGTAATAATAACTGGGAGGTAACATGAATGATTCCATTACGTTGTAGTAAATCTGTTTGTCCAATTTTTATCCCATTAACAAATAACCCCTGTTCATTTTTTATCACAAAGGAAGTATCCCCTCCAACTGTTATTTCATTGTAATATACACCAGGCCGAAAATCACTTAAAAATAATCTAATTGGTAGCAAATGATAGGAGATGATTTTTTTCAACTGCACTGTAGGAGTATTCTTAATTTTATCAAGTGTCATTCCAGAGGCTAGCATAGCTTCATTTGATGGAGCAAAAAAAGTGTAAGTCCCAGGACTATCTAGTATACTATGTAAACCTGATTGAACAACGGCAGCTTGAATTAAACTAAAATTTGGACTTGTAGCTAATTTACCAGCAATACTAAGTTTTTCTGGCATTGCTTGCTCATCCATGCGCTTATCACATGAGGTAAAAAATAAAACAAGGAAACTAACGAAAATAATTTGACGACACAGACTGGATAAAAGTTGCATGTTTTACAATTTAATTTGTTTACAAAATCACATTGCGAAGAAATTAAATATAATTTATCTTTCACCTGATGCCTGTCAATATTTAAACTGATACTGATACTAAAAAAATGTCCCTTGTGCATACGCACAAAGGACATTTAACGATTGGGGTAAGGAATTATTTAGATGCTAATTCAAATGTTTTAACTAAAGTGTTAGTAGACTTTGATTTAGAAGTGACCGTAACTGTAGCGACACATAAAACACCAGGAACAAGACCAGTAATTGTGACTGCATTGCTCGCAGATGTTGAAGATGTATTTGAACTAAAAACTGAACTATTGTCAGACTTCTTTTTTACAGTTACGTCTACTGTTACACCATCTTTAGGTAAAGTAGAACTAATATTTGCATTCATAACGACAGAATTACCTACAACCGCAAACACGCTTGTATAATTCACTTCGCTGCCAGCAATTTCAACTTTAAATGAAATATCAGCTTCAGCCACCGGCGTAGGCGGCGGGGGTGTTGGTGCTGGACTATCACCCCCTTTGCTACATGAAGTAAACAAGCTTATAACAGCTATTAAAAATAGAAGACCTAGCTTGTTATTTATAGAATTTTTAAATATCATAAATTATAATTTTACCATTTTAAACTGATGAGATACTTTAAAATCAGACGAAGAAACTCTTACAAAATATACTCCTGGATTTAATTCCGAGAAGACTAATCTTGATCCAGCAGTAACGCCAACCCTTGATGCTACTCTTGCTCCAGTTGAAGTGGAGAATACATCTACATTCATTCTTTGATGACCTTTGATTACGAAATCAATATTCATGAAATTAATAAATGGATTCGGAGTTAACTTAATGAACTC
>CAZAOF010000117.1:0-4733 GCA_964486665.1 uncultured Sediminibacterium sp. | reverse complement strand
CCACTATCTCCAGCAAACTTGATGACTACATCTTGTAAAACAACTTCTTTTTGCATATTGCATCCATTGGAGCACAAAGTTACAAAGCATCGACCCTAAAACCGCATCTTTTATAAGATTATTCTGATTTCTTGTTTAAGTTTGCGCCTTCAATTTCAATGTTTTATGTCCATTTGGTCCCTTTTTTACCTGATAAGTCAATTTTTTATAAGTTGGAGCACATTGGGTGAGTTGGGTCTGATTCAGCCAAATGCCAAAACAAAAGGAGTTCAATACAATGCAGAAAGCTTACTAGACAGCAATGCTAAATACATCTACTTGAGTTTTGATGATGGCCCTTTATTTGGCACTTCCAGTTGTGTTTCTATTTGTGAGGATGAAAAAGTAAAAGCTACTTTTTTTCAAATTGGCTTGCACCAATCAAGATCCAATTGGGGCAAGAAATTATACAATCGTATTCTTAGTCGGCCTGATTTATTTTTGCTGAGCAACCACAGTTTTACCCATACCTATGGCAAATACGTACAGTTTTACAACCAGCCAGATTCAGCATTGGCTGATTTTATACATGCTGCAAGGGTATTAAATACCACCAATAATATTGTTCGTTTGCCTGGAAATAATGGCTGGAGAACAGATAGCATTCAATTTTCTAGCAAAATGGTTCGTCCCCTGATTCGAAAACTGGACAGTGCAGGTTTTAATGTGGTGGGCTGGGATCTAGAGTGGAATTATACTAGAAATGGCCGTCCTATTCAAACAGCAACTGATATGGCTAATTTGGTGGACAGTATGTTTGCACTAAAAGCATATAAAACAAAGAATCATTTAGTGGTATTAATGCACGACCATATGTTTAAACATGAAGCAGATTCTGTGCAGCTTGTTCAATTTATACAATTGCTAAAATATGGCAATAAATACCAGTTTGCTAGACTAGATCAGTATCCGGGTCTTAAAAAACAAAGGATTAACAATTATTAAAGACAGCATTTCGTTGCAATTTTGTATTTTTATACTAGCTAAAATTAAAAATTATGTCAGCATTTAAAACAGGTAATCCAACTTTAACAGAAAAGATTTTCGACAAATCATTGCATGAAAATGCCAATGCATTTGGGGTGATGAGTGTACGTGGCACGATCAACAAATTTGGTTTCTTATTATTGATGGTGATGGCTTCTGCTATGTATGTTTGGAATGTGTATGCCGAAGGGAATACAAAGACGGCAACTACTTTAATGATTGCAGGTGCTATCGGTGGTTTGATATTGGCGATAGTGGTTATGTTTAAGCCAAAATGGGCTGGATATATCACACCTGCTTATGGAATTTTAGAAGGACTTTTTATTGGAGGTGTGAGTGCAGTGTTCAATGCTTTATTTGCGGCAAGCTATCCAAATATCATTTTGCATGCAGTGGGTTTAACCCTAGGCGTGGCTGTAGCCATGTTCTTTTTGTATAATTTTAGAATCATTACCGTTACCAATAAATTTAGATCCATTATCATGTCTGCAACGATGGGTATTGGTTTATTTTATTTAATCGTTTGGATTGCAGGTATGTTTGGTTTTGAAATGGGATTTGCATTTGATAGTTCTCCATTAAGTATTGGTATTAGCTTATTTATTGTAGGTATCGCAGCTTTGAATTTATTGTTAGATTTTGATGCGATAGAAAAAGCAGCAGAAATGGGCGCGCCTAAGTATATGGAATGGTATGGTGCTTTTGGTCTATTGGTGACATTAGTTTGGTTATACTTGGAGATGTTGAAATTATTGAGCAAGCTGAATTCTAAAGACTAATGGAGTACAAACGCGGCAGTCTTAGCAATGAGGAGTTAGTTCATTTGTATGAGTCCATTTTATGGCCTAGGATGATCGAAGAGAAGATGCTAGTCTTGCTTAGGCAAGGAAAAATAAGTAAATGGTTTAGCGGAATAGGTCAAGAGGCAATTGCTGTAGGAGCAACTATGGCAATGGATCCTTCTGAATGGATCATGCCTTTGCATAGAAATTTAGGTGTTTTTACTTCACGTCAAATGCCGCTGATTGATTTATTCAAACAATGGCAGGGTGATAGAAGCAGTTATAGTAAAGCAAGAGAAAGAAGTTTTCATTTTGGAAGTAAAGCACATCATGTATGTGGCATGATATCGCATTTAGGTCCACAATTGGCCATTGCGGATGGCGTTGCGTTGGCTTATCAGCAGCGAGGTCAGTTAAAAGCAAGTATGGCTTTCACAGGAGATGGCGGAACTAGCGAAGGTGATTTTCACGAAGCGCTGAATGTAGCGGCTGTGTGGAATTTGCCTGTCATTTTTATTATCGAAAATAATGGCTACGGATTAAGTACACCTACCAATGAGCAATACAAATGCGATCATTTAGTTGACCGAGCAAAGGGATATGGCATGGAAGGTGTAAGAATAGATGGCAACAATATCTTAGAGGTTTATCAAACTGTAAAAGGGGTTCGTGATTATTGCATCAACCAACAGAAACCTTATTTGATTGAGTGTGAAACTTTCAGAATGCGTGGGCATGAAGAAGCAAGTGGTGTAAAATATGTTCCAAAACATTTGATGGAAACTTGGTCTTTAAAAGATCCAATTAAAAACTACGAACAATTTCTTGTTAAAGAGAATGTACTCACAGAGATGCAAGTGGCGGATATCCGCAATCGATTCAAAGACCAATTAGATGCGGATTTAAAAATCGCCATGGAACCTGAAAAACTTGAATCAACTATAGAAGAAGAGCTAGCAGATTTATTTGCACCAGTTCCAATATCATCTATTCCAACTATTGATGCTGTTCAAACAGAAAAGAAAACCAATAAAAGATTTATTGAAGCGATTAGCGATGCATTGAGGCAGTCGATGGAAAAATATCCCGAGATGATTATTATGGGACAAGATATTGCAGAATACGGTGGCGCTTTTAAAATAACAGAGGGATTTGTTGAACAATTTGGGAAACAAAGAATTCGCAATACACCTATTTGTGAGAGCGCTATTGTAGGTGCTGCATTAGGTTTAAGCATGGAAGGGATTAAGTCGGTGGTGGAGATGCAGTTTGCAGATTTCGTAACTGTTGCGTTCAATCAAATTGTCAATAATTTAGCTAAGATACATTACCGCTGGGGGCAAGACGCCGATGTAGTGGTTCGTATGCCAACAGGAGCGGGTGTGGGTGCTGGTCCATTCCACTCTCAATCTAACGAAGCATGGTTTACGCATGTTGCAGGGTTGAAAGTGGTCTATCCTTCAAATCCAACCGATGCAAAAGGATTATTAATTGCGGCATTGGCAGAACCTAATCCTATTTTATATTTTGAACATAAAGCATTGTACAGAAGTATCGAGGAAGAGATTCCAGACGCTATGTACCAAATTGAAATTGGTAAAGCACATGTGGTACAATCAGGTACAGATGCTACCATCATTACTTATGGCATGGGTGTGCATTGGGCAAAAGCTTACCAACAGGCACATTTGGATCAATCTATTTATATCGTTGACCTAAGAACCTTGTCTCCATTGGATTATACAGCAATTGAAACTGCGGTTAAAGCCACTGGAAAATTAATGATCTTACATGAAGACAATCTAACTGGAGGCATTGGTGGAGAGATAAGTGCATGGGTGGCAGAGCATTGC
Source organism: uncultured Sediminibacterium sp. (assembly GCA_964486665.1). Classification (GTDB taxonomy): domain Bacteria; phylum Bacteroidota; class Bacteroidia; order Chitinophagales; family Chitinophagaceae; genus Sediminibacterium. Next base: position 1,072 of record CAZAOF010000117.1, on the reverse strand, counting down.
TTTGAGCACTTAGATGCACCGATCATGCGTTGTGCTTCTTTAGACACACCTATCCCTTTCAATAAAATTTTAGAGAAACAGTTTCTTGCAAATGATCGCTTAGAGGAGATGATGGAAAAATTATTGAGTTATTAGTTTGGGTTGTTCATTCGATAGACTCTCAAAAAGTTTCCACCTAATACTTTCTTAATATCCTTATTCGAATAGCCTCTTGCGATTAATGCTTTAGTGAAATTAGGATAATCCAATACCGTACTCAAGCCTTGTGGGGCAGAATTGATGCCGTCAAAGTCAGAACCAATACCTACGTGATCAACACCAATCAATTTAACTATATGATCAAAGTGTTGCATTAGTTGCTCAATCGTTGGTTTTATTGCTTCGCTTTCTGCTTTGTAAGTGTTGGATAATAAGGTAAAAGCATATTCTCTTTGGATACCTGTAGCCAACAAAGAATCTACTTCTTTTGCGTGTGCTTTTCTGAAAGCCATATCTTTTTTACTAAAGTTGCTATCTACAAAACCAGAAAAGAAGTTTAAAAATATTACCCCACCGTTTTTTCCAATGGCTTTAATTTGATCATCTTTTAAATTCCTAGTCACTGGACAAATACTATAAGCATTGCTATGTGATGCTATTACAGGTTTTGTACTCAAATTGATGGCATCCCAAAATGTTTTTTCTCCTACATGTGATACATCTACCATCATACCTAGTTGGTTCATTCTTTGAATAATTTGTTTTCCAAAATCATTCAAGCCTTTTTGTCCTATATATTTTGAACTATTTTCTGCGGAATGTGAACTAGCCCATGAAGGGGAATTGTTCCAAGTCAAAGTCATATATCGAACACCACGATTGTAAAACGTGTCTAATTTATTGATATCATCCTCAATCATATGTCCGCCCTCTACACCATATTGTGCAACCACCTTACCGGCTTTTAATGCCGACTTGATGGACTTCCAATCTTTAGCGACTACCATTTTATCTGGGTTTCTAGCAGCCACGGCATCTATGGTATCCATCTCACGCATCGCCCAAGCATAAGGGTTTACCTTTTCACCGTCAC
>CAZAOF010000116.1:0-4785 GCA_964486665.1 uncultured Sediminibacterium sp. | reverse complement strand
TTAACCGAAGTCATAGTCAATGATCCGCCAACAGGCTTATCATTAAAGAACGAAACGGCATCCCCTTTACCTTGAAGACCTAAAGTGTACAACAAAGGCAAATAATGTTCTGGAGTTGGAATAGCCAACATTGCTTCCTTACCCAATGTATTGTAATGAATCAACGGATCGTGTTCTTTATTCAGCATTAGATCTTTAAATGTTTGATTCATCTGCAATGCCCAGTCGAAGCCATAAGCAGGTCCATCTAATTTATCCCATGCCACCATGCGCAAATTGTGCACCATATTACCACTTCCAATAATCAAGACTCCTTTTTTACGCAAATGAACTAACTCCTTAGCTAATGTATAATGAAAAGTTGGATCCTTTGTATAATCTATACTCAACTGTAACACAGGAATAGTTGCCTCAGGGTACATATGTCTTATTACAGTCCAAGTACCGTGATCCAAACCCCAATCGTGATCTAATTCAACATGGGCACTTTGAATCAATGAAGCGGTTTCTTTAGCTAATGCAGGATTCCCTGGCGCGGGATATTGTACTTGAAACAAAGCTTCTGGAAAACCCCCAAAATCATGAATGGTTTTAGGAAAATCCATTGCAGTGATGCTTGTGCCTTTTGTAAACCAATGAGCAGAAATTACCAAAACAGCTTTGGGTGTAGGGATTTCCTTGGCCATGGCCTTCCAACGATTGCTAAATTCATTATCCTCAATTCCATTCATAGGTGAGCCGTGACCAATAAACAACACTGGCATTAAATAATTTTGATCTTGTAAAGTTTCGGTGAAACTTTTAAATGCACCTAATGTATTGATCGCGCTCATTCATGGTATGATTTGGTCTTACTTATTATATTTATTCCAACGTAAACTTGCTTCAGCAACTCGTTTACCTAGTTGTTCTGCTTTTTTACTAAAAATTGGATTGATTGATTCACTAAATGGCGTTTCGTTTGTAATGGCAGATGCGCCGAATGCACTTTTCCAATCTTCGCCACCAATCACAACCATTCCAAAAATTAGCATAGAATGCAAAAGTGATGATTGTACTAATTCCTCCCCAGAAGAAATGCCACCACTTGTAACAAACACTGCGCCAATTTTATCCTTTAAGGGCATACCTGAAAAAGGCCATTTTTGAATAAACTCAAGTACTTCATGCGCTGGATTGGCATTATAAACAGGACTGCCTAAAATGATTGCATCAGCATTTAAAAGGTCGTCTTGAGTCACTTGATCAATAGTCTTAATGACTACGTTTATATTTTCATTTATCCTAGCACCAGCTGCAATTGCAGATGCCATTTGTGCGGTGTGGCCAGTTTTTGAATAATACGTTATTAAAATATTTTTTCTAATGGGGCTGCCAATTGATTCAGTATCTATTAATTCCAAAGACAATACCATGTCTTTAACCGTCTCTTTATATTTCTTGAAATGAGGAGTTGTAATATGAGCTTGATAGGCATCAGTACTAGCGTATACTTCAAATATGGTAATACTTGTTGGATCCTTTTTATCAGATAACGCTGTATAGGACAACACCCCAGGTTCTAATTTTAAAGCTGTAGTCATTTGCTCCTGTAAAGCAGCTTTGTACTCAAGTAATTGACTAGCATCCACTTTTATTTTTGCGATTCTCTGAAGTTTAATTGGCTCTTGTGCAGATAAAAAAGAGTAACTAAAAAAACAACATGCTAGTAAGAGAAATCTTTTGAAACACATATTACTTTGATTTAAAATGCTCCCATCCCCATGATGGCAGCGGCTTTTCTATTGGTTTTGTCACATCAAAAGTAACAGTAAATAATCTATCTGAACCAATACGTCTTAAATTATATGTAAATGTATTTTGATTAATTGTCATCCACCAGATATTCGTAGCTGCCGCAGGGATTGTTTGAACAGTCTGTTGGTCTGCAGGGAACATGGCGATACCAGGCAATCCAGTATTAGTACTCGTACCACCATACATAGTCACTGCATCTTTAGAGCCGTCTTCATGTCGATGATCGTGTTTGAGTTCTATTTTATCCATTTTTTTAGTGAGGATCCAAGTTCTACTCCTGTTTTCTCCAACGTTAAATGGAATCAACAACTGATCATCTGAACAAGACAATACATGCATGATTAATCGCTTCCCACTAAAACCGTCATTTGCTGTTGCACCACTAGTAACAGTACCTTCGTATGTCTTGCCGCAATGTCGCTTAAGCTGTTGCCAAAATTGATCAACACCTAAAGTATCCTTGAAAACGGACTGTTGTTGCATATGTATATTCGCGGGAAAATAAGCCCACACAGCGTTTAAGTTAAGTATTGTAAGCATCAAGGCGAATACGGCATAACGAACTTTTATCATACTAGGCATTTATATTTTGAATAACTAAGTTAGTTATAATTACAAATTGTAACTCTTTCTAACCATCAAAAAATAAAGTTTATCTGAAAGTAATTTTCTTAGTATCAATAACATTGGGCCAGGTTTACCCACAGCATATCTCATTTTACTGCTATTATCTGTTGCAGCTTTATAAATCATCCTAGCTACTACTTCTGGACCTTCTGCGTCTTTCATCACTTTTTCAGCAGCATCATTAAATTTTTGAATAAATCCATCATATTGACTTGTGTTTGTAGGTTGAATAAATTGACGGCTTCGTCCATAAAAGTCTGTAACAATAGGCCCTGGCTCAATTAACTTCATTTTAATATTAAACTGAGCTAATTCATAATGCAGTGATTCTGTAAAACCTTCCACTGCAAATTTTGTAGCGTGGTAAATACTATACAATGGGAAAGTGATTTTTCCTCCCATACTAGATATTTGTATAATCATACCCTCGCCATTTGGTCGCATGTATTTTATTGCCTCTCTTGTAACACGCATTAACCCAAAAACATTGGTATTAAATTGTTTTTCGATCACCTCGTCTGACATTGCTTCAAAAGCTCCGTCCACACCATATCCAGCATTGTTGACAACCACATCAATCTTCCCAAATTCATTTTGAGCAGCTAACATTGCTTGGGCAACACTCTCTAAGCGAGTCACATCCAAGGCATACATTTTCACATTTGGATAATTTTTGAAATCGGTTTCATTTTCAGGATTCCTCTGTGTTGCAATTACGTTCCATCCCATTGAAGCAAACTCTATTACTGTAGCCTTGCCAATACCAGATGATGTTCCTGTGATCAATACTGTCTTTTTCATGTGTTTCTTATTTAATTTTGACAAACATATTGGGTTAATTTCAAACCAACAACATTAGAGTATGCTCTATAGTTGATATTTATTTTTCAACACCTTATATTTGCAGTATGTTAATTAACGAACTATCTAAAAAAACAGGGATTTCTACCCACACTATCCGATTTTATGAAAAATCAGGTTTAATAGAGGGTAAGCAAGATGAGCGTGTTAAATCAAATAATTACTTCCATTATGACGATGTAACTATTGAGAAATTAGAATTCATTAGTGATGCAAAATCAGTGGGGTTTACAATCAAAGAAATAGGCCAGATTATTGATGCTTGGTATAACAGAAAATATACCAAGAAGCAAAAACTTGAAATACTAGATGATAAATTAATTTCTTTGGAGCAAAAAATGAAAGAAATTAAAGAAATGAAAAAGCAGCTACTTCAGTTCAAAGTAGACGTGGTAAATGATAGATGCTAAATTTATTTTTAAAATACCTTAGTGATCTAAGTTATAAATGAATTAACCCTGCTACCCTATTCGCCGATCTTACCGCGCCTTCCATATATCCAGAAAATTCGCTAGAAGTTTCTGTCCCACAGAAATACACCTTGTCCATTTCATACGATTTTTGAAGAGATGGATGTCCATTGTTTTGATGTGGACGCATAGGCCGAATATTTCCATGAACTAAAAATGGGTCGTTCCATACTTTATCAAAATAGGCTATGGGATTTAGCGCATCATTCCCAAAAAGCCCACTTACATGTTTCAAAACTTTGGACTTCCTCTCGTCTTGACTAAGCTCAGAAGTATCGCTGTTTAAAAATCCAGTGAACCCAAATTTACTCTCTTGATAATTCGTGTGGTCATACATTTCTGAAATAATATCAACATGACTATAAAGCATCCCTGATAATCCTTTTTTACGCCAAAATGGACTTTCGTATTCCAGCACAAACTTAATCGATCCTGCCATCCAAGTATGAACGGTTGGAAAAATCGCTTGAAGTTCAGAAGAGAGACCAAATGAAAATTCGATTGATGAAGCTAATTGAGGAGGAAGACAAACTATAACTTTGTTACAATGAAATGAGACATTACTCGCATCTACAGAAAGTGTACTACTGTCGATTAAGGAGATTCGAGTGATTTGCGTGTTTAAGATAATTTTTGTTTTTACTAATCTTGACTTTAACGTATTGATCAACATTTCGGTTCCTCCAACCAAACGATATGATGGCGCTTCTGATTCAGAGACAGAAAATGATTGGGGAGGTACATGTAAATCTGTTTGAAATAGAGAAATACCCTTGGTGAATTGAGGATACTTTTTTAATCCTAGTTCTTCTAATAGGAGTAACAATGCTTGGTGACTATCAGAAAACCAGGTTGCCCCTAATTCAAGTGGTGTTCCTAATTTTCCATCAACTGTTTGAATTCTCCCGCCTAATCTAGACGAAGCTTCTATAATTGTAGGCTCAAACCCTTTTTTTTCTAACAAATAGGCCAATGTCAAACCAGACAAACCGCCTCCAATAATTATGACCTGTTTACTCATAGCACAAAA
>CAZAOF010000115.1:0-4819 GCA_964486665.1 uncultured Sediminibacterium sp. | reverse complement strand
TTAAAAAATATTTTATGATAAACAGAAGAGAAGCCCTTTCTAGAGTTGCCATCATTATGGGTGGAACGGTGTTAGGTGCAGAAGCTTTCTTGACAGGTTGTAAGACCAATACCAAGGGCGTTACTTTCTCCCAAACAGATATCGACTTTTTAAACGAAGTTGGAGAGACGATTCTTCCAGCAACCGATACACCAGGCGCAAAGGCGGCAAATGTGGGTGCTTTCATGCAAACCATGGTAAGTGATTGTTACGAAGCAAAGGATCAGGAAATTTTTATGAAGGGCATGGAGGAATTGAATGCTGCTTCTAAGAAGCATCATGGTAAAGCCTTTATGGAATCAACTCCAGAAGAGCGTACTGCTTTTTTAACAGAGTTAGATAAAGAAGCGAAGGAGTACCAGAAAAGTAAAAAGAAAGAAGATCCTACACATTACTTTACGATGATGAAGCAATTGACTTTGTCTGGTTTGTTCACTTCTAAGATAGGTGCAACAGAAGTATTGAGGTATGTAGCAGTTCCTGGTAAATACGAGGGATGTGTTCCTTATACTAAAGGAGAAAAAGCTTGGGCTACTTCTTAGTATTCAAATGATATAGCATGAGCCTCCAGTAGGAGGCTCATTTTTTTACAATTATTTATAACGTTTGCAATTTTTATTTTATGTCAAATTCAAGAAGAAGTTTTTTACGCGGTGCCGCTTTAACCAGTGTAGCATTGTCGATGCCATTTAAAAATGAGTTAATGGCGATGGCTGCTAAGAAGCACCAGTTCGGTATTCAATTGTGGACAGTGAAACAAGCATTAGCTAAAGATGTTGTAGGTACTTTACAACAATTAGGCGCACTAGGATACAATCATGTTGAAAGTTTTGAAGGCCCTAAAGGAATTTTCTGGGGTTTAAAAAATACAGAGTTCAAAAAAGTATTGACAGACAATGGTATGACAATGCATTCGGCACATTCCAATAACACCGTTAATTTTGAGCGCAAAGCTGCAGAAGCTGCTGAGATTGGAATGAAGTATTTAATCTGTCCTTATAAAGGACCACAAAAAACAATGGACGACTATAAAAAGTTCATTGATGAGTTTAATACATCGGGTGCGATTGCAAAAAAGCAGGGCATTCGTTTTGCTTACCATAACCACGACTACACTTTTAAATTAATGGATGGTGTAATGCCTCAGGATGTAATTATGAAAGGTACAGATGCGGATTTAGTAGATTTTGAAATGGATATCTACTGGGTAGTGGCTGCTGGCATTGACCCAATTGAGTATTTTAATAAATACCCTAATCGTTTTAGATTGGCACACGTAAAAGACCAAACTAAAAACGCAGCAGGTAATTTAGAATCTTGTGTGATTGGAAATGGTACAATAGATTTCAAGAAAATCTTAGCTGCTGGACAAAAGAAAGGATTGAATACTTTCATTGTTGAGCAAGAAGCATATACAGGAACAACAGAAATGGGTTGCGCAAAAGACAACGCGACTTATATGAAAAATTTCAGTTGGTAATTGAATCAATGATTGAATAAAAAAAAGGGGCACGATTCGTGCCCCTTTTTTTTATAAAAGAATTCCCTTTTTTTGAATGTCCACAATCGCATCATACAAAGCATCTAAGTCTTTGATGGTATTAAATGCATTGATGGAATACCTTAAGTACACACCATTGCCTTGTCGCATGATAGGCACTTCTATTTTATAGTCTAAGAATAAGGTACGCTGTAATTTTTCAGGGTCGGATGTATGAATAGGAATGCTAATCATTTGTCCAATCCATTCACTGTTGAGTGGACTAATTGGTAGGCTTTTTAATAAGGCATAAAATCTTGGCGCATTATCCAAGACCATCTGGTGGCACCTTCGGCCCACGGCAGTCCAGTTATGTTGCTCCATGAATTCAATACAAGTAGCTACTGTTAAGAAGGCCGAAAAGTCCCTGGTACCAATCATTTGGTGGTAGTCTAAGAAGTTTGAATGAGATGGCTTTACTGCTTTATAGCCCCAACTTACAATCATAGGATCGCATATAGGCTGCACAGATTTTGCTGCATATAAAAACGAACAGCCCTTGGGTGCCATCATCCATTTATGACATGCCCCTGTATAAAAGTCTGCTTGAATTTTGCTTATATCTAATGGGATATGTGCAGGCGCATGCGCCCCATCTACAATGGTGATCAAACCTTTTTCTTTTGCGATGGCACAAATTTCTGCTGCAGGGAAAATCAATCCAGTAGCACTAGTGATATGACTTATGAAAATGGCTTTGGTCTTTTCATTGCACCCTTTGAAAAAATCTTCGATGAATTTTTCTTTGCTAATAATGGGTAAGCTGATTTTTTGTCTACGATAAGTTGCGCCTTTTTTTTCGCAATAATATTCCCAGGTTCTATCACAAGCACCGTATTCAATATCGGTCGCCAAAATCTCATCGCCAGCTTGAAGCGGAAAACTTTTTGCAATCATATTGATCGCGAAACTTGGATTGGTCACGTAGACCAAATCATCTTTATCCGCACAGTTCAAAAACTTCGCTAAAGCCGCTCTTGAATCTGCAAGGTATTGATAGCCATCAAATGCGATAAATTGCACTGGCTCTGCTTCTAGCACCCTTTGCCATGCTTGGTATTTTTCGAATATTGGTTTTGGTGTAGCACCAAAAGACCCGAAATTCAAAAAATGAATATCGGGTCTTAATAAAAATTGATCTTTTAAAGATTCCATAGATTTTAATTATTCACCTAAACTCCAACCTTCACGATAAGTTCGTTTTACAAACTGGTTCGCTAAGTCGAAATTAGTGATCTTCATATTTGGTCCATCCCAAATCAATTGAATATTTCTTCCTGGATAGCTAGTTAATCCTTTTGCATCGTTGGCTTTTACATCATAAGAACGGATGGCTAAATTGCCCATCAATACAGATTCTGTCAATGGTCCAGCGATATCAAAATTAGAACTTAGCACTTTCGCTTCTTTACTTCCTGGTCCTGCGATACAAGCTTCCACCCATGCTGCATAGTGTCCTTCTGCGCCATCTTTCACTCGATCGTTTGTTTGAGGTACGACCGTAGTTTTAGTCAAATTGGTAGGAAGTAATTGTGGGTTTACTCCATAAGTACCTGCCATCATCTTTCCTTTTGTTCCTTCAAAAATGATACCATTACCACCATCGCCCATCACTTCATTTGGTCCTAATTCTGCTGGTCTTTCTGGTTGTATTCCGCCATCCATCCAATGTAATTTTACATCTGGTTTTCCATTCTGTCCTTTGAAAGTTAAAATGATATGTGATGCTGCTGGTGGACTATCTGGAGAATACACTCTTTGCCATGGTGCAGTATACCTAGTAGCAACACTACATTCAGCAGACACTGGATAACCTAGTCCTAATACAGCAAAACCTGGTGCCATAATATGACATGCCATATCACCTAATGCACCGGTACCGTAATCCCACCATCCTCTCCAGTTAAATGGCAATACACCATCAAAATAACTTTTTTGAGGGGCAGTTCCCAACCATAAATCATAGTCTAAGCCAGCTGGAATTGCAGAGGCAGTCGTTGGACGAATCACCCCTTGTGGCCATACTGGACGGTCTGTGTAACAATAAATAGTGTGCACGTCTCCAATGAGTCCAGCATTATACCAATCTTGTAATACACGTACGCCATCACCTGAGGCACCTTGGTTACCCATTTGTGTGACTACATTATATTTATGTGCAGCCTGGGTCATGATTCTAGCTTCGTAGATATCATGTGCCATTGGCTTTTGAACGTAAACGTGTTTCTTCAATTGCATAGCAGCCATCGCTTGCACCCCGTGCATATGGTCTGGAGTAGAGACAGAAACAGCATCAATATACTTACCTTCCTTCTCTAACATCTCTCTATAATCCTTATAATACTTTGCTTTTGGGTACCTCTGACGACTCTTAACTGCTTGACGATCGTCTACATCACATAAGAAGGCAATATCTGCTTTGCCGCTCTGGTAGAAAGACCATAAATCACTTTCTCCTTTACCACCAGCACCAATACCTGCAATTTGCAATTTATCACTTGGCGCAATAAAGCCAGTACCTCCTAAAACATGTCTAGGGACAATGTAAAAACCGCCTAAAGCCAGTGCGGCATTTTTGACAAAATCTCTTCTTGATTTTACAGTTTTTTTCATAGCGATCATTTAGAAAGGAGGGACCCTCCTTTGGTTTTTAAGTAAGTTAAATTATTGAAAATTGCCGATATGTTGAAATTATTTTTATGAATGCATAAATTGCCTAATGGTATGGGTATTAAAGTTTAAATTGCTGTACCATTTTTATATTATGAATACACAATTAGAAGCTTTAAGACAGTATTTTCAATCTGGTGCAACCCAAAGTTTTGCATTCAGGCTTTTACAACTCAAAAGATTAAAGGAGTTGGTGCTAGAAAATGAGCAAGCGCTTTATACTGCTTTACATACTGACCTAAAAAAATCGAATGAAGAGTCTTGGGCGACAGAGATTGGTTTTTTCTTGAATGAATTAAATTATACCATCGAACATTTGAAAGGATGGATGCAGCCAACTTCAGTCCCTACTAATTTATTAAACCAGCCTTCTACTTGTTATACTATTCAGGAGCCGCTAGGGGTAGTTTGTATTATCGGTCCTTGGAATTATCCATTTCAATTGTTGTTTACTCCATTAATTGGGGCGATTGCAGGAGGAAATTGTGTCGTGTTAAAGCCGAGTGAATTTGCGCCCGCAACAGCAGATGTAATGGGAAAAATCATTCGTGATTTATTTCCAGCAAATTA
>CAZAOF010000114.1:0-4893 GCA_964486665.1 uncultured Sediminibacterium sp. | reverse complement strand
CCTCCCATCCAATAAACATAATGACATAGTTATCTCCCAATACCAATAAAAGCATGGAGAAGATAAACAAGTTTAAATAGGCAAAATAGCGGGCATAATGTGGGGCTGTTTCCTCATGCATATAGGCCGAAGAATATAAATGAATCAAAGTGCCCACGCCTGTGATGACTAATAAAAACAAACTCGACAATGCATCCACCCTAAAGTCAAAAGGGATTTTTACAGTGCTTGTATTGATGAAATCGAAAAAATGTACCGTTATTGCCCCTTGCTCTTGTACATTCCAAAATGCAATCAAACTAAGAACGAATGAAGCAAATATGTACATAGTGCCATTGTAGGCAATTGTTTTTTTACTCCAAATATTACGCCCTAGTCCGTTAAATAAGAATCCTGCAAAAGGCAAGAGGGTGATCAATGCTAATATTACTTTCATGTGGGATGAATTAATTCTTTAATCTATTTAAGAAATTGATGTCAACAGAATGTGTATTGCGGTACATCATCACAATAATGGCTAATCCTACGCTTACTTCAGCGGCTGCAACCACCATAATAAAGAATACAAAGATTTGCGCATCAATACCCGCTGTTGTATCTGCAGCATTTTGCAAAGCCATTCCATGGTACATTTTTGAAAATGCGACCAATAATAAGTTGACAGCATTTAACATTAATTCAATACACATAAATACGATAATAGCATTACGACGCGTTAATACCCCCACTACGCCGATGCTAAACAAAGTCAAACACAAAATGATATAATACTGTATAGACATTTCTATTGATTTAATTATTTTTTACCTATGATTACTGCACCTACCATGGCACTTAAGAATAACACACTGCTTATCTCAAATGGAATGACATAGTCGCTGAACAATGCCTTGCCTAAAGGATGAATCAACCCGATTGTTCCCTCTTTCAATAAAACTTGCTTGTCTTGAATCTGAGCTGTTTGTTTTACCACTGCTATTAACAATGTAAGTAAACTACCTCCTGCAATGACGCCCATTAGTTTTACAAACAACTGTCTTTGAGGTTCTGCATCTTTTTTGATATTCATTAACATGATTACAAATAAGAACAACACCATGATTGCGCCTGCGTAAACAATAATATTTACAATTGCTAAAAACTGCGCATTCAACAAAATGTAATGTCCTGAAATGGCAAAAAATACCATGATCAACCACAAAACACTATGTATTGGGTTCTTGCTGATTAATACCATTGTTGCACTTGCAATCGCAAAAGCAGATAAGAGGTAAAATAAGATAGCTACTGTATTCATAGTATAAATTATGCTTCTACTCCTTTTGCTAAAGCTAAATCTGCTGCTTCAGTTTTTGGATTCGGAATTAATAAATCGTTTTTGCCATAGATAAAACCTTTACGTGTGTAATTTGCTGGAGCAAATGTTTCACTCATGTAAATGGCGTCTTTTGGACAAGCTTCTTCACACAAACCACAAAAAATACAACGCAACATATTGATTTCATATTTTGCTGCATACTTCTCTTCTCTGTACAATGTCTCTTCCCCTTCAACTCGCTCTGCAGCTTCCATTGTAATAGCTTCGGCAGGACAAGCAACAGCGCACAAACCACAAGCAGTGCAACGCTCTCTGCCTTCTTCGTCTCTGTTTAAAACATGTAGCCCTCTAAATACAGGACTAAAGGGACGCTTTTCTTCGGGATAGCGTGTAGTTGGCTGTTTTTTAAACATGTGGCTAAACGTAATAAACATCCCTTTGATAATATTAATCAAATACAAGCGCTCCCAAAAAGTCATGGGTGCTCTATTTACAGCTTGTGCTTTGTTTGTTAATGTTTGCATGTCTTTATACAATGAGGTTTAAATAATTATAAGTTGGCTAAAATCAATGCGCCAGTAATTAATAAATTAAAGAGCGCTAAAGGAATCATTGTCTTCCATCCAAGATTCATTAATTGATCATACCTAAAGCGAGGAATCGTCCAACGAATCCACATAAATAAGAAAATAAATAAAACGATCTTGATCAATAAAGTTCCTACACCTATCATGGCAGCAATATTTGGCGCTACAGTTGATTCATCAAAGAATGGTAAATCATATCCACCAAAATACATAGACGCCATAATAGCGCTACTCATAATCATATTGATATATTCTGCAAATAAATAAAATCCTAATTTCATAGAAGAATATTCCTGATGGTAACCAAAGTTCAATTCATTCTCTGCTTCTGGTAAGTCAAATGGAGTTCTATTACATTCTGCTAATGCTGCAATAAAAAATAATAAAAATCCAAGTGGTTGATATACGATATTCCACCAGTTGCCAGTTACTTGTTGTTCTACAATTGTTTTTAAACTTAAAGATCCCGAGGTCATTAATAAAGCTATCAATGCCAAGCCCATAGCTAATTCATAACTGATTGCTTGCGATGCCGCTCTTAAAGAAGACATTAAAGAGAACTTATTATTAGAGGCCCATCCTCCGATCATGATGCCATAAACACCCATACTTACTACAGCAAATACATACAAAACGCCAATATTAATATCTGCAATTTGCAATGGTATTTTTCGGCCAAATAATTCGATATCCGATCCCCAAGGTATGACAGCACAAGTCATTAAACTTGCTGTCATCGCTAAAGCTGGACCTAAAATAAACAACCACTTATTGGCCGCAGTTGGTATAATCTCTTCCTTCATGATCAACTTTACGCCATCAGCAAGAGGCTGCAGTAATCCAAAAGGCCCAGCCCTATTCGGACCTGGTCTGTCTTGGAGAATCGCTGCTACTTTTCTTTCTCCGAATGTGGTGTACAAAGCAATACCTAAACTGCCAAATACAACTATAGCAATTAAGATTAATTTTTCTACCACCAGCCACCAATCAAATGCAAGAATTGTCATGCTATAAAAATTATGCTTTATGAGTATTATTTGTGTTAAAGGTGTCTCCATGCGAAGGTCCTTGAATTTTACCTAAATGAATATTCGGCTGATTCACTTCACTTTCATCATGAATGTCCAAAAGTAAATGTGGTTTTCTACCGTCATTCACTGCTGTAAAAGTTTCGTTTGGCTTTGTCATTCCAATCTTGCCAGCATAATGTCCTTGTGCAATTACAGACTGTCTACTGATTTCACGTGGCCCTTCGATAACCCAATCTGTTGTTTCTTTTTTATCGAAACGACATGTGTTACATATCCAGCCTGGCTTGCCTTCAGGCGTATCTTCGATCTCTCCCCATTGATCTTTACGGGCAGTCACTCTATACACTTCGTCTCCTCTGTTCCATAAAGTAACTCTTCCAGAACAAGTTGGACAATCACGGTGTGCATCCATCGGCTTTAAAAACCAAACACGATTTTTAAAACGGAACGTTTTATCTGTTAATGCACCTACTGGACATACATCAATTACGTTTCCTATAAATTCATTATCTAAACTCTTCTCAATATGTGTGGCAATCTCCGCATGGTCTCCACGATCTAAAACACCGTGAACACGCTTATTAGTTAATTGATCTGCAGTAAAAACACAACGGTAACATAAGATACAACGCGTCATGTGCAATTGTATATTTTTACCTAAGTCATGTTTTTTAAACGTCCTTCTTTGGAATTCGTATCGCGTATCAGCTTTGCCATGTTCAAAACTTAAGTCTTGTAAATGACACTCCCCAGCCTGATCACAAATAGGACAATCTAAAGGATGATTCAATAATAGAAATTCTACCACACCTGCTCTTGCATCAATTACTTTTTCACTCGTGATATTTTTTACTTCCATGCCATCCATTACAGTCGTGCGACAAGAAGCAACCAGCTTAGGCATTGGGCGAGGATCTTTCTCGGAACCCTTTGATACTTCTACCAAACAAGTTCTACACTTACCACCACTCCCTTGCAATTTGCTATAAAAACACATTGCTGGAGGTGCAACTTGACCACCAATTAATCGAGCAGCTTGTAACACTGTCGTTCCAGCTGGAACTTCAATGGTGATGTTGTCGATCGTTACTTTAAATAAATTTTGTTCGCTCATAGTTTATATTTCTATGTTATGCAGGTACATGAATTGGATCTGCATAGTGTTGTAAACCGAAATTGCTTGTTTGTGAAAGAACAGGGTTGTTGATATGCCATTCGAACTCGTCACGGAAATGACGTATCGCTGCGGCAACAGGCCAAGCTGCTGCATCACCTAATGGACAAATGGTATTCCCCTCTATCTTTCTTTGAATATCCCATAATAAATCAATATCTGCTATTGTTCCTTTACCATGTTCAATTTTATGTAATATTTTTTCCATCCAGCCAGTGCCTTCTCTACATGGAGAACATTGACCGCAACTTTCGTGACGATAAAAACGAGCCAAGGTTAAAGTGTTTTTCACAATACATTGGTCTTCGTCTAATACAATAAATCCACCAGAACCCAACATTGAACCAGTTGCGAAACCACCATCACTTAAACTCTCGTAGTTCATGTAACGTGTTTCGCCTTTTGCTGTTTTTAATAATAAATTGGCAGGCAAGATAGGCACGGATGATCCACCTGGGATACAAGCTTTTAATTGCTTTCCTCCCTTGATACCTCCACAATATTCGTCACTGTATATAAATTCTTCTACTGAAATGGTCATGTCTATCTCGTACACACCTGGCTTATTGATATTGCCACATGCAGAAATTAATTTTGTTCCCGTGGATCTTCCAACACCAATCTTGGCATATTCATCGCCACCTAAATTAATGATAGGAACAATTGCCGCCAAAGTCTCTACATTGTTTACTACTGTTGGTCGTTGCCACAAACCTTGGATCGCTGGAAATGGCGGTTTGATACGTGGATTACCACGCTTGCCTTCTAATGATTCAATCAATG
>CAZAOF010000113.1:0-4953 GCA_964486665.1 uncultured Sediminibacterium sp. | reverse complement strand
ATCCCCTTTGAATATTGACCTGCCAATCCTGCTATAGAATTTACAAAGATAAATAAGGCACTGATAGCCGCAGTTTGTTTTTGATTGGTCCAACCTAATAACAATAAAATAGGCGATAATAAAATACCACCTCCAATACCAATTAAGCCTGATAAAAATCCAATCACAGCACCTACTAAAATAGAGAGCATCAAATTGGATGTTTTTAAATCCTTATCGTCTGTGTTGGGATAAAAGAAAAATCGAATCACCGGAAACAATAAAAGTATTCCTAATACTTTTTTGTAGACAGCCGCATCAAGTGCAATGGTTCCTCCTAAAAAAGAAAACGGGATAGATGCCAATGCGAAGGGTAAAAATAATTTCCATTTAAAATGCCCCCCTTTATAAAACATAATAAATGAAGTAAGCGAAACAAATAAATTCAAAATTAAAGCGGAAGGCTTCATGAATTCTGGGGCAAAACCATAAATTGCCATTAATGCTAAATATCCACTAGCTCCACCATGACCAACTGATGCATATAAAATTGCTACAATAAATAGTAAGATTAAAAAACTAAACTCCATAACTAATTTGAATTGGGTATGATATGAATTTCAATCAAATCACCTTTACTCAATGCCTTGCAATCTTCTGGCAAAACCGCCAGACAATTTGCTCCTGCATAAGAAGCAAGTTTATACGACTCCTGACCTGATTGTAGCATTACATGTTCACTATTGAAGTAGGCTTTCATAAATTGTTTTAACACTGTTGACTTTGTAAAATCATGCCCAATAGGAACCATCCGTTTTTCTAAAGCTAGATCTTTTGACATCATAAAGCCAATAGCAGGCAATATATATTCATAGTAACAAGTTAAAACAGAAGCCGGATTACCAGGCAGGCCAAAAACAAGCTTATCTCCTTTTTTACCAAACAACAATGGCTTACCTGGCTTTTGTTTTATCTTATGAAAAATAGGTTTAACCCCATTGGCTTCAAAAGCTTTTAATGTATAGTCATAGTCACCCACACTCACACCACCTGTCATGAATACAATGTCGTTGCCTTCTAACAACTCCTTCAACTTTAATGATAATATAGTTAAATCGTCAGGAGCAATTAACACTTTAACTTCATGAATATGGATTTGTGCTAAAGCAGTCAACAAAGTATAACTATTAGACTCATATACTTGTCCATACTGCAAAGGCGAACCTGGATTTTGTAATTCATTCCCGGTAACCATAATGCCAACCTTAGGCCTTGGATAAACATGTACTTCTGCTATGCCTATATTGGCAAGGAAACCTATTGTTGCAGGGTTTAAAATTGTCCCCTTAGGAACTGCAATTGCGCCTTTTTTAATTTCTGAACCAATTGCTCTATAATTATCTCCTTGTTTTAAATCTTCTTGTAAAACGATCAAGTTGCCGTCCTCTATTTTTGCTTTTTCTTGCATCAAAACCGTATCTGCACCCATCGGTACAGCAGCTCCAGTAAAAATGCGCACCGCTGTTCCTTTTTCTAAAACAATCTTACTACTGTCTCCTGCTGCGATGGCTCCAACCAATTGATAAGAAGTTAAATGGGGATCATAAGCAAACGCATATCCATCCATACTAGATTGTGGGAAAGCAGGAATCGATATTGGTGCAACAATATCTTTCGCAAGCACCAATCCGCTAGCTTCCTTTAATTGCTTATTTACAGTAGGTAAAGGCAAGACCTGTTCCTTGATCAATTCAATTGCTCTCTCTACCGTAATCATTGTTTCCATATTGCGAATTTAATGCATCAACCACCAATACTTATCATGGTTCTGTTATGCAATTCATTTACTTCAATTTTTTTCAAGTCTGTTGTGAACTGACCACCTAGGGCTTCCTTTTTGTCTCCAATATTTTGGTGGATCAAAGGCGTGATATCCTCCCCATTTCTATATGCTGTTAAAAGATCGGTTTCAGAAGTAGAAAATAAACAGTTTTTCATTTTTCCATCTGCGGTTAAGCGTATCCTATTGCAATCGCCACAAAATGGAGCACTCATTGTACTTATGACAGCGAAACTTCCTTGATGATCTGGCACTTTAAACCTTTTTGCAGTTTCATGTGCATCTCTTGTCAATGGCTCAAGCAAGTATTTGTCACTTGCTATATCTAAAATTGCTTGCAATGTCAATACTTTGTCTTTATCCCATTTGTTGCCGTCAAAAGGCATGAACTCAATAAAACGAACATGCACAGGACTATTTTTTGTCCATTCAATAAAGTCCAATATTTCTCCATCATTGATCCCCTTCATGGCTACTACATTCACTTTCACACCAATGCCATTATCCAACATCAACTGAATATTGCGCATCACTTGCTCATGTTTATCACGCTTTGTCATTAAGATGAATCGATCTCTTTGCAAGGTATCTAAACTAATATTCAACGACTTAATTCCTGACTCCTTTATAATATCTAGAAATTCATGCAAACGAGTTCCATTCGTTGTCATGGTGATTTGAATATTTAATTTTGCGAGTTTTTGTAGAATGATCGCAAAATCTTTTCTTACCAAGGGCTCCCCTCCTGTTAACCTAATTTTTTTAACTCCGTCTTGTACGAATTTTGTTGCGATGGCTTCAATTTCATCTGCCTGCATTAATTTACTCGCTGGCGTAAATTGATAATCCTCCTCAGGCATGCAATAAAAACACCTTAGATCGCAATTGTCCGTCAAGGAAATACGCAAGTAATCATGCACCCTATTATATTGATCTACAATCATGTTATTTTTCTCCTTGAATTATTTTTTGGTAATCTTCCATGGTATCTATGTCTATCACCCCTTTTTCAAAATTTAATTTAGCAACATTATCCAGCTTATCCTTCATTATTTTCTTTGCACCAGTATCTCCAGCTAATTTTAGTAAATCAGAAAACATCGATTGATGAAAGAGTGCTGGTGTGCCTACTATATCTTCATAAAAACATGCAGCCATTGGTAATCCAGTGCTTTGTTGCATTTGAATCAATGATTGAATACTTTCTGACTTTATAAAAGGCTGATCACATACTAAAATCATGACCCCATCCATATCAGGATCCGTATCTATCATTTGTTTTAAACCAACCCTGATTGAGCTTCCCATGCCTTCCTTCCATTCCTCATTTATTACAACATGCAAACTGTCATCTGGCAATTGTGCTTGTATTGCAGCCGCTTCAGCACCAAGCACGATGGTGATTGGATATGCAACAGCGTCTGTAACAATTGAAACCAATCTATTCAAAAGAGATTGTCCTTCAAATTGAAGTATTTGCTTTGGCGTTCCAAGTCTTTTGCTTTCACCTGCCGCTACAATCAATACCCCACAATGTTCAATTAAATGACTCATTTGCTATGTATTTGAGTAGGTTTTAATTTAAGCATTGTCCCATGTCTTCCATTCATCACTGCTTGTATTTCAGCAATGATACTTACTGCAATCTCTTCGGCATTTTCTGCGCCGATATCTAAACCAGTTGGCCCATATATTTTTTCCAATTGTGCTAGACTTGGCACAATTCCTTCCTGCTGTAAATCTTCAATTATTCGATTGAACTTTTTCTTTGGACCTAATAAACCAATATACGGCGTATCAATTGCCAACAAAGCTTTTATCATTTGTAAATCATATTGATAATTATGGGTCATCAACACAAAGCAAGTGCGATTGTCAATATCCATTTGCTCTAATACTTTTTCCGGCTTACTCACCAACACTTGACAGGCATTGATAAATCGATCTTGTTTAGCGTGTGTATTTCGACCATCTACCACTTTCACATCCCATCCTAGTATCGTTGCCATATTCATCAAAGGAATAGCATCATTCCCTGCACCAACGATCACTAATGAAATAGCAGGTTCAATAATTTGTGTTAAAACATCTGTAGTAAATACTTTCAAAGCTGCTGGCAATTTATCAAGCTCTGAGTCTTCAAAAATTTGACAAGTGCCCAAATGCGCGGCTTGCTTATTTTTTAAATCATATAAAGTAACAATGACTGCTTTTTGTCTTTTTGCAATTACTTTTCTGATTAACTCAATCGGGTTGGAAGGATTGCTTTCGTTGATAAATTCAAAAAGCACCTGAATAATACCTTCACATCCAAGTTGTATACCTACAGTGGCATCGGCTTCGTCACTTGTGTCATAGGTGATTAATCTTGTACGTTGATCAGAAAATGTGAGCAATGCTTTTTTAAGCGCATCCCCTTCTAAGCAACCGCCACTAATGGCTCCAATCATCAAGCCGTCTTCTAAGACCAACATCCTTGCCCCAGGTCTTCTGTAAGAGGAACCCTCTACATGAACCACAGTAGCCAAAACACTGGCCTTGCCCGCTTGTTTAGCGAGGTCATATGCTTTGACAATTTCACGTAATTCCGTCATTCAATAAAGGTAGATAATTAATAAGGTTGATACCCTTTTACAACTGCTTTTTTAGCCAATACGACATCTGTAGCTTTGATCATTGGCGCTTTATTACCCCATGAATTTCTAATATAGTTCACTAAGTCTGCTACTTCTTTATCAGTTAAATCTACACCAGCCATTTCACCATCGTATTTTACACCCTTCACTACAATTGGCCCTCTCATTCCTTTTATGATGATCTGTACCAATCTGTTTTTATCGGCTAAATTTCCTGTTTTTACTAATGAAGGAAATGCTCCTTCTATCCCATTGCCATTTTCTTGATGACAGGACATACAATAAGTCTCATACACTGCTTTGCCATTTTGCAAATTCACTGGAGCTTGTTGTTGCTTAAATGATTGTAGGCTTATTGCTAAACCAACCGTCAACAAGAAGCATATTCCTTTTTTCATAGTAGTCAATTTTGTTTCAATAAAAAAGACTGCCAATTAAGCAATCTTTTTTATTGAATTATATTTTTAAAAATTAAGCTTTATTTAATTCATTTATAAA
>CAZAOF010000112.1:0-5014 GCA_964486665.1 uncultured Sediminibacterium sp. | reverse complement strand
AGCGTTTAGTTGAAAGGCTTTGGGTAAGACCGATATACGAGGAAGACGTTTTGAGTAAAGCGAAAAAAGGCAGTCCCGAAGATTGTTTATCTTAGCTCCCAATATGTCACATTTAAAAGAAAGAATAGCCAAAGATTGCCTCAACTGTGGAACAGAAGTTGCGGGTAGATTTTGCCAACAATGTGGGCAAGAGAATGTAGAAGTAAAGGAAAGTTTTTTCCAGTTGTTAATCCACTTTGTAGAAGACTTAACCCATTTTGACGGGAAGCTCTGGAAGACTTTAAAGTTATTATTATTCAAACCCGGAAGTCTTACACAATTATATATCGATGGAAAGAGAGCATCCTATATCCATCCAATTAGAATGTATCTATTCATCTCTGCCGTTTTCTTTTTATTCATGTTTACCGGGGAAGTGCCTGAGAAGCCAGAGAAGATCGGAACTAAAACGACACAAGCAAAAGATTTTGCATCAGGTTTTCAGGAAGGATTAAATATAGATTTAGACGAGGATACCGTTAAGTTTAAAACCATTGCAGAATACAATGCTTCACAACAAAAATTACCTGAATCCAAAAGAGATAATTGGTTAGATGTAGTGATTAAAAAGAAAGGCATTGAGATAAACGAAAAATACAACGGAGATAAGTTTAAAATAGGCAAAGCCTTGATTGAAAAATTTGAGCATTATTTTTCTAGGATGCTATACATCTCATTACCCATCTTTGCTTTCTTTATTTGGGTTTTATATAGAAGAAATAAAAATCATTATTTCGTTGATCATTTGATTTTTAGCATACATATTTACTGTGCTTTTTATATCATATTATTTGTGGGTCAAATGATTACGACAGTGAAAGGTTATTTTAATGCGGAGCCAAGTGGGATCATTGCATTCCTTGTCGCTTTTTCATTGTTTTTCTATTTGTATAAATCCCTTAGAAATCATTTTAATCAATCAAGGAAAAAGACTTTGCTTAAATATGTCATTTTAAATATCCTTACGATGTTTTTGATGGCTATCTTGATGATTACTTTTTTCATGTTTTCTTTATTTAATATCTAACCATGTCCCAAGAAAATATCTCTAAAAACTTTTTAGAACTTGTTGCAATCATGGATCGCCTGAGAGCAGAATGTCCTTGGGATAAAAAGCAGACCATACATAGCCTAAGAAGTAATACCATCGAAGAGTTGTATGAACTAGTAGATGCCATTATAGAGGAAGATTGGCAAGGGATTAAAGAAGAACTAGGGGATTTATTATTGCATATTTTATTTTACACTAAGATTGCATCCGAAAAAAATGAATTCATTTTAGAAGAAGTAATAGAAGGTATTTCTAAAAAATTAATCCATAGGCATCCACATATTTATGGGGATGTAAAAGCGGATACCGAAGAACAGGTCAAATTAAACTGGGAACAGTTAAAGTTAAAAGAAGGGGATGGCACCAAGACCTTATTAAGTGGTGTACCTAATAGCTTACCTGCCATGGTGAAGGCTTTAAGAATACAAGAGAAAGTAAAACAAGTGGGTTTTGAATGGGAGAATAAGGAGCAGGTTTGGGATAAGGTCAACGAGGAGATAGGAGAACTACAACATGAGATTGCCCAAAACGATAAGGAGAAGATGGAAGACGAATTGGGGGATGTATTTTTTAGCCTCATCAATTATGCGCGATTTTTAAAAATAGATCCGGAAACTGCACTTGAAAAAACAAACAAAAAATTCAAGCATCGTTTTGAACTAATGGAAACCTATGCTAAAGAGCATGGACTGGATTTAGCCAAGCTAAGTCTTGAAGAGAAAGAAGCCATTTGGCAATCGATGAAATTAAAATAAGGTACAAATAAAAAAGGCACTCAATTGAGTGCCTTTTTTGATTAAGTACGAGACTTAGTCGTTCAAATTTAACATGAATGCATAGTTCCCAAAGAAGCCTGGATAAACCCCTGAAAGTTTAACAGTTGCGCCAGTTAATTTCTTTAAAGCTTCATAAAACTCCTCTGTATTTTTAACTGGTTGATCATTTACGTGTGTAATTACAAATCCTTTTTCAACCCTGCTTTTACTAAGTATACCACTTCCTAATTCTTTCACCATCACACCGCCATCAATCTCATTTTTCTCTGCAGTGGCTTTATCTACAGTCTCTAATTTGCCGCCTAGTTTTTCAGCAGCCTTGCTACTTGCTATATCCATATTGCCAAGCTTCGCTTTTAAAGTTGCATTGATAGTAAGGTCTTTATTATCTCTTTTTAAAGTGATAGTGATCTTGTCGTTTGGTTTGTATTTAGCAATTTGCTCTTGTAATTCTGGAGAGGATGTAACACCAATTCCATTTATTTTAGTGATGATATCACCCACTTTGACACCCGCTGCTTTTGCTGCGCCGCCTTCTAATACATCCGTTACAACAATACCTTGCACATCTCCAATTTTCACTTTATACTCGGATTCAATTTTCTTGATTTGCTCTTCGTTTAAAGTTTCTTGTGGATAAGAGATACCCAAATAAGCGCGTTGAACGGTACCGTATTTTACGATATCAGTCACTACCTTTTTTACAAGGTTCACTGGGATCGCATAAGAATAGCCAGCATAAGTGCCAGTAGGAGAGGCGATGGCAGAATTGATACCTACTAATTCACCACTGGTGTTCACTAAAGCGCCTCCACTATTGCCTTGGTTCACTGCTGCATCTGTTTGTAAAAAGGTTTCAACAGGCTTATCGCTTTGTCTTGAATTGATATCAATCGATCTATTCTTAGCACTAATAATACCGGCTGTGATAGTTACATCTAAGCTTAAAGGATATCCTATTGCCAATACCCATTGTCCTAATTTAATTTCATCACTATTGCCGTATACTAAATAAGGCAAACCACTTGCTTCAATTTTAATCACCGCAATATCGCTACTAGCGTCTACACCAATTACTTTGGCTTTATAGGTTTTCTTATTTGTTAAGGTCACATTGATTTCGTCTGCACCATTTACCACGTGATTATTGGTTACAATATATCCATCTGCAGTAATCAATACACCGCTACCACTCGCTCTTTGTTCTGGTTGCATTCTAGGGCCTCCAAAAAATTCACCAAACATATCCTCGTCTCCAAAAAAATCGGAAAATGGACTTCTTTGTCTTGGTTGACGATTTTGTTGAATTTGCTTTGCATTGGTTTTTGTTTTGATATGCACCACTGCTGGGGATGCTGCATTGGCTGCAGGGGTAAAGTCTACTGTAGTGGCTGGGGCACTACCATTAAAAAAACTGGCATAATTAGCAGGTAGTTTACCGTCTGTTTCAAAACTTGAATTTGAATTTGAAATTTTACCATAAGCCCACATGCTTGCTACGGTTGTCATGGCGCTAATACCAATAATGGCTGCTACATTTTTTAAGTTCATATGCATACTTTTAATTTTATAGTAAAAGAATTTGTTCACTAAGGATTTTACAAATTTGATACCAATTCTGTTGCAAATTAATACAGCTGAAATTTTGTCACAAACCTGGTAAAAGAGTTTAACAAAAAATTGACGAAACGGTTCGACAAAGATGTCAATTTTACAAATTCGAAGAAATGAAAAATTGGCTTATTTTAAGCTAGTCAAAAAGGCTAAACTATCCACTCCGTCTGCATATTGGGAAAGAACCGGTTTTTGCAAACTGCCAAAAGGAAGCTGATTTTTCCCGACCACACACTGAATTTCTTCCAGATTAAATTCGGGCAAAGCGCCCAATTGATATTGCTGGTAATGGATTTGGCTAATAGCTGCAAATGGAGAAGGGTTTTCGCTCATTAACACCCCGCCGGAATCCATATATAATTTTTTACCCATCATCAATAAAGCCAATTGATAATCATAATTGTGCTTGTATTTATGTTGGTCTAGTAAGTAATTGTATTTTTTAAGGGCGGTTAAAAACGGGATAAAATCATAGCCTTCGGGCACCCAAATCTGGGTCACATTCCTACAACCCATCCCATAGTATAACATACAATCATCAGCCAAGGCAGCTAGTTCTGACAAAGTTTCAGAGCCATCTAAAATGGCAATAGAAGTCTTGTTTTTGCGGATGATATGCGGGAATTTGCCAAAATAATATTCAAAATAGTTGCCTGCAGTATTGCCTCCAGTGGCAATATAGGCGTCACAGTTTTTTAATTGTTCTTGAACCGAAATCTGTGTGGCGAATGCAGGGTCAATCTCAATTAAACTTGCAATCATAAAATCCATTAAAACTTGGTCTTTAGATGACCTTTTAACAACAGCCGTATGTCCAGCAATCAGGGTGCTTAGTAAATCATGAAATCCTACCAAGGGGATATTGCCAGCCATGACGATGCCTACTTTTAAATTTGTTGCTTCATTAGGGATAAAGGGATAAGCAGCAGTCCATACTTCAAGGGCAGATTGGTCTAAAAACTGCTCCCTTATTTGTGAAATTGCCTGGTCTATGAATTCGGGTAAAAACCATGCATTTTGGCGGTAAGCCTCCAATTTTGCTTCATTTAATAGGGTATTATTTGGATCTGAAAGCTGTTGTCCTAGGGCGACAAAACCTTTAATTCTTGCTTGTAAGTTCATGCTAGTTATATATCTTTGTTAGCAAAAGTACGATTCTAAAATTTAAATATTTTTTATGGCAATCAAAATTACAGACGAATGTATTAATTGTGGCGCATGTGAGCCAGAATGTCCAAATAACGCAATCTATGAAGGTGGAGTAGAATGGGCTATGGCCGATGGTACTTCTTTAAAAGGTTCATACACTTTAATGGATGGTACTGCAGTGGATGCAGGAGCAAGAATAGCACCTGTTGCAATGGATACTTACTATATCACGCATAACAAGTGTACAGAATGCCAAGGTTTTCACGAGGAACCTCAGTGTGCTGCAGTTTGTCCAGTTGACTGTTGTGTACCAGATGAGTTGTACAAGGAGACAGTGGATGAATTATTAGCTAAGAAAGAAAAATTACATTTATAATTGAATGGT
>CAZAOF010000111.1:0-5014 GCA_964486665.1 uncultured Sediminibacterium sp. | reverse complement strand
GTGGTGGAGGAAGAAATAATAACAACCGAAATTTCAAGAAAAGATTTTAATCTTTTTCTATAACAGAATTAAATACAACATATTTAATTCAAAATTGACGTATAACTACGCTGATTTGTTTGATTATGTCCCTTTAATTTTAGTTAGACAATTTCAATAAACTAAAATTAAATTTCATGAATTTATTCAACTTATTAAAAAAGCCAATCTTACTTTTTAGTATTGGGATGTGTTGTATATTATTAGCAGTATTTTTAAAATCCTTGGATGTACTTTGGCTATTTAAGACGCCTTTGTTTTTATTAGGTCTAATCATAGAAGGTCTCGCAATTTTTACTTTTATTAAAAACAAGATGGCATAGAAAGAACAATGGCCACGCATGCGTGGCCATTGTATTGATCGATACGTTGTTAAAAGACAACATATTTTATATACCTCTTTTTTTAAAACTTTGCAGGAGTTCCTGCCTTTGGAATACTGTTCTTTATAAAAGTTCTTAAGTGGTCATTACTAGTGGATAGATCTTCTTTTCTTAAGTACATCATGTGTCCACTGCGGTATCCTTCCCAAAACATTCTATCTTGAATTTTACCTGCTGGGTCCATCTGCCACATATTATACTTTGCATTAAAATAATCACAAGCACCATCATAATAACCAGATTGTACTAATAAATTTAAATAAGGATTTTCCATCATTGCTAAACGCAAGTCGTCTCCTGTATTGTTATTGCTGTTGTCCCAAGGTTGTACTGGTCCAAAAATATAATAATTCAAATCTGTCTTGTAGCCTAACTCATCTCTCAAGTACATATTAATAGCTGGCGTGAATGAATGTTCCCAAGACAATAATTCTGCATTATAATCTGGCTTCTGTCCTGCATCTTTTTTATCCATTCCTATATACCTTGAATCTAGTCTTCCAATTGTTTTTCCTTGATCACGTAATAGCTCTTTCCAGAAATAATCAAAAGGCACTTCCATGTTTTGTTCTGCTACCACCGTTTCTTTTAAGCCAATATAGCTTGCAATTTTTTTCACCATCGCCTTGCGCTTGTCTGCTGGTAATGCACCACCTTGTGCCAATGCAGGCATGAGTTCATTGATGGCAAATGCCTCAACTTCTGGTAAATATTTTTCTAATTCTTTAGACTGAAATTCAGTTGCTAATTTTTTATGATGCCATGCAGTAGCTGCCATATAAGGGATACGTAGTGCTGCACTTGATACTGCGTCGCGCTTTAATCCAAGGTCGGTTGGTGACACTAAGATCACACCATTTAAAAACATCCAGTGTCTATTTTGTAATTCTAGTGACAATCCTGACACACGATTGGTGCCATAACTTTCTCCTATTAAAAATTTAGGTGAAGCCCAACGCTTTTGTCTTCCCACAAATGTATTGATCCAGTCTGCTAAATATTTTATATCTGCAGTCACTCCAAAGAACTTCGTTTTTGACACTTCTTTATCTAAGATTCTAGAAAATCCCGTATTCACTGGGTCTATATATACAATATCGGCTACATCTAATAAAGATTCGGGATTGTCTTCAAATCCATAAGGTTGAATTGGATAACCTTCGTCGTCTATTTTTAATTTTTTAGGGCCTGTATAACCTAGATGCATCCAAACACTGGCAGTGCCTGGGCCTCCATTAAATGAGATCACCAAAGGTCTTGTCTCTTTATTGCTTACATCAGTACGCTCATAATACACGTAAAATAAGCCAGCAATTACTTTTCCATCTTCGTCCCAAACCGGCTGCGTGCTTGCTGTTACTTTATAAGGTACTTTTTGTCCTTTGATCGTTACTTCGCCTGTTTTTTCGGCTTTTTGTTCCAAGCTTAGTGCTTTATTAAATGCGGTTGCTTTTGGAGCGCCTTCCTCTGTTGGCTTTTGCGCTACTGCAACAACAGAGGTTAAAAGTAATAAATAAGTAAAGAATTGTTTTTGCATAAATAATCGGTTAATAAATAGATGATGGATAAGAAAGCTAATTTTTTAGTGCTTTAAATATACAACCTATTTGCGCTTTCTATTTCTCCTATATTATTATTTATTTAGATGGTATTTGCTTAATTTAGTCCCATGTCTGAACAACAAAAAAAAGTCATTATTTTAACTGCCCCATCCGGCGCAGGCAAAACCTCTATCACTAAATTTTTATTGACCCATTACCCTCATTTGGCTTTCTCTGTATCTGCCACAACAAGGGCTCCAAGAGGCGCAGAGCAAGACGGGGTGGACTATCACTTTATTGCCCCTGAAACTTTTCAAAAACATATTGATCAAGGCGATTTTTTAGAATACGAAATGGTATATGAAGGTTTGTATTATGGTACCTTAAAATCAGAACTAGATCGGATTTGGGCAAAAGGAAAAACACCTGTGTTAGACATTGATGTAAAAGGTGCGATTACGATACAAAAACAATTAGGCCAACAAGCTTTTTCTATTTTTATTCTGCCCCCTTCTTTAACTGTTTTGAAAGAAAGGCTTGAAAAAAGAAATACAGAGTCAATAGATAAAGTACAAATGCGCTTGGATAAAGCGGAATACGAAATTAGCTTTAGCGATCAATTTAATGCGGTTGTTAAAAATGATGTATTAGCAACAGCTTGCACAGAGACCGCCGCTCTTATTCAAAACTTTATGTCAAAATAATTTCATTACTCAACTCACTAAACACAAATAAAATGTCTGACAAAACACTACAAGGAAAAACGGTTTTTATAACCGGCGGAAGCAGGGGGATTGGCAAGGCTATGGCACTTAAATTAGCTGCAGCTGGCGCTAACATTGTGATTGCGGCTAAGTCGGTGGAGGAGGATCCTCGTTTAGGTGGAACTATTTACTCTGCCGCTGCAGAAGTAGAAGCCTTAGGCGTGGGAGCCCTTGCAGTACAAGTAGACATTAGAGAAGAAGCACAAATTGCGAATGCTATAAAGCAAACTGTTGATAAATTTGGAGGCATTGATATTTTAATCAATAACGCTTCTGCGATTCAACTAACAGATACCGAGCATACCCCTAGTAAAAGATTTGACCTCATGCATAGCATTAATGTTCGCGGTACTTTTTTAGTAGTACAGCATGCTTTGCCTTATTTAAGAAAATCTACACATGCTCATATTTTAACTTTATCTCCTCCAATTAATTTAGCACCAAAATGGTTAGGGCCACATGTGGCTTATACAATTTCTAAATACAATATGAGTATGATGACTTTAGGATGGGCAGAAGAATTTAAAGACGACCAAATTTCTGTCAACGCCTTATGGCCTCGTACTACTATTGATACTGCGGCGGTAAGAAATTTATTAGGGGGCGAAGCGCTTGCTAATATGAGTCGCACCCCTGCAATCCTTGCTGATGCTGCTTATGCGATTGTCACTAAAAAGCCTTTGGTATATACTGGTCAAACTTTTATAGACGAAGCGGTTTTAGCGGCAGAGGGTGTTACCGACTTATCACACTATTCCGTAGTACCTGGGGCGCATTTATATACCGACTTATTTTTATAATGAATTAAAAAAGACATGATGAAAAGAATTTTCCTTGGCGCAATGATGCTTTTATCTTTTGGAGCTTGGGCTCAAAAGAAAACAAAAATGGATCCCGCTACTGCACAAATCAACGCCAATAAAGAAGCGGCGTTAAATGCCTTAAACAACACTTATGAGGCAGATAAAAAAACAGCTTTACAAATATGGGACTTTGCAGAAGTAGGATATAAAGAAGTAAAGAGTGCCGCATTGCATATCCAACATTTAAGAGATGCTGGATTTTCCGTTGAAACCGGTGTAGCAGGAATTCCCACTGCATTTGTAGCCACTTACGGTACAGGTAGTCCAGCGATTGGTATTTTAGCTGAATTTGATGCTTTACCGGGTTTATCTCAAACAGCGGGGCTTGCAGAGAAAGCGCCTATTCAAGGTAAAAATGCAGGTCATGGTTGTGGACACCATCTATTTGGTACTGCAAGTGTGTCTGCAGGTATTGCTATTAAAGAATTAATTGCTTCAGGAAAATTAAAGGGGACCATTAAAGTCTATGGCACACCAGCAGAAGAAGGTGGTAGCGGAAAAGTATTTCTAGTACGTGAAGGTTTGTTCAACGATTTAGATGCCGTGATACACTGGCATCCAGATGATGTAAATTCAATTACAACGACAAGTGCATTAGCCAATAAATCTGCAAAATTTAAATTTTATGGCATTTCTGCGCACGCAGCAGCAGCTCCAGAACAAGGAAGATCTTCATTAGATGCGGTGGAAGCTATGGACAATATGGTGAATATGATGCGTGAGCATATCCCACAAGAAACAAGAATTCACTATGTCATTACCAATGGTGGTAAAGCTCCTAATGTGATTCCTGATTTTGCAGAAGTATATTACTATGTGCGTCATCCAAGAAAAAAAGAAGTAGTAGAGATTTTTGATAGGGTTGTAAAAGCAGCAGAAGGTGCTGCTTTAGGAACAGGCACTACCATGAAATATGATATCATTGGTGGCACACATGATCTACTGATTAATAAGACCCTTGCAGAAACCATGCAAGCTAACTTAGATCGTGTAGGCGGTGTTACTTACACAGAAGCTGAAAAAGAATATGCAAAAAAAATGCAGCCTAGTTTTTTTGGTACAGCTCCCGATATCGCTACTGCAGCTATGGTAAAACCATTAACCTATATTAACGAAGGCAACTCAGGATCAACTGACGTAGGCGATGTAAGCTATGTAAAGCCCACTGTTGGCCTAAGAGCTGCAACATGGGTTCCTGGTACGCCGGCACATAGCTGGCAAGCAGTATCCTCTGGCGGCACAGAGATTGGCACAAAGGGCATGTTGGTTGCCAGTAAAACAATGGCATTAACTGCAATTGATTTAATGAGCAATCCTGAATTGATTAAAAAAGCAACAGAAGAATTTAATAAAGCAAAAGGAGATTATAAATACAAAGCCTTATTAGGTGATATCAAACCCGCTTTGAATTATAGAGATTAATT
>CAZAOF010000110.1:0-5062 GCA_964486665.1 uncultured Sediminibacterium sp. | reverse complement strand
TTTTTTCAATTAATCAGTTACTATTGTTTCCAAACTTTCAAAGATCTTAGTGTTTATTTTGCTCGCTATTATTAGTAGCGGGGTGCAAAGGTAGACACAATATTTTAACTGGCCAAATTTTATTTAATAATTATTTAAAATACTTTTTAAAATAACTAAGAGAATAAGGCCGATAATATTTCAAGAACTAACCTCTTTTTTGAAGAGGGACGGCAAAGATAGAGCTGCATTTTTTAACCACCAAATTTTGATGGATAAATTTTAAAGTTTTTTTGAACTTTTATGTGCTTTATAATTGCTTCAGAGATCTGTCCGTATTGATGTTTCATCGTTAACGGGCGGCAAAGATAAGGAGTTATTTATTCCAGCCAAATATATTGTATACTATTTTTAATTTTTTTTCGTTCAAGGTGTTCATAATCCACCAGTTATAGTCTAAAAGACAATGTGGGAAAGGATTCCCGTTATTCAATTTTTTTTAAGAAATTGGGGTAGTTTATCTCTGATAGATAGAGGCCATATGCTGGAGTAGAAAAATCTACCCTTTGTTCATCCTTTGATAGGACAATATCATGCCATTCGGCAATACTAATCTGCCCTCTTCCTACTTGTATCATTGTGCCCACTAAGCCGCGAATCATCCCTCTAAGAAAGCGATTGGAATGGATATTGAATTGGATATCCTCCCCTGATCTATCCCATTGCGCCTTCGTAATGGTGCATTGGAAGGTATTAACTGTTGTATTTTTCTTAGAGAAACTCTCGAAATCTGTATAGTTCAATAGGGAATCAGCTGCTGTTTGCATTAAATCTAAATCAATCGGGAAGGGATAATACCAGGACCTGCCTTCTGAAAAAGGGTTCTTTTGAGTATGTAGTCTATATATATAGGCTCTTTTGATGGCATCAAAGCGACTATGCGCATTTTCTGGTACTTCATACAGTCCCTTAACTACTATGGCATTCGGTAGGATAGCATTTAAATTATACACATGCTTAGGTAGGATAGGTAAATCTGTATCAAAATGAAGGAAATTCTGGTAAGCATGTACACCAGCATCGGTTCTGGAAGCCCCTGTAAGCACTATTGATGTTCTGTATAAAACGGTCATGGCTTTTTCTAGCTCCCCCTGGACGGTAGCTTTATTTTGTTGGATTTGAAATCCGCCATAGGAAGCCCCGTCATAAGATAATTCTATAAAATACCTAGCCATTTGTTGATGAATTGAGCCACTAAACTACAATTTTTTTGATTCCACCCTATTTTGAGCATCTTAATACAATCGCTTCCTAACTTTAAGGGTAATAATTATACATTATATATGAAGCATTTATTTATGGGACTAAGCATTTTATGCTTATTAGCCCTTCAGACATCTAGTCTACCACTATTGGCGCAAAACAAAACTACCCAAGAAGATAGTAGCTGGAAAACTACCTATCGTGCGACAGCTACAAAAACAAATAACCTAAAGCACACAAAGCTAGTAGCTAGTTTTAATTATGAAAAAGCACAAATGAATGGCGAAGTATGGTTGAAGTTTCAACCACATTTCTATCCTACAAACAAATTGGTACTGGATGCAAAAGCGATGGATATTAAAGAAGTTGCATTGCTAAAAGGTGCCGCAAAGACAAAGCTTTCCTATAGCTACGATAGTCTTCAATTACATATTGATTTAGACAAAACCTATACAGCCAAAGAATCCTACACTGTTTATATAAAATATATCGCACGTCCTAATGAGTTTAAAGGACAAGGAAGTGAAGCAATTAGAGATGCAAAAGGAATGTATTTTATCAATCCTATGGGCACCGACAAAGACAAACCTACACAAATTTGGACCCAAGGAGAAACCGAAGCAAGTTCTGTATGGATTCCAACCATTGATAAAACAAATCAAAAAACAACACAGGAGTTTTATTTAACTGTCCCAAGTAAATATGTAAGCTTGTCCAACGGCTTATTGGTTAAACAAACAGATTTAAAAAATGGATTTAGAGAAGATGTTTGGAAGATGGACTTGCCGCACTCCCCTTATCTATTCTTTATTGGCATCGGCGACTATGCTGTGATTAAGGATACTTACAAGGGCAAAGAAGTGAGTTATTATATAGAGAAGGCTTATGAGAAAGTTGCAAGAAAAATTTATGGCAATACCCCTCAAATGATTGCCTTCTTTGAAAGCAAATTAGGCGTACCCTTTCCATGGAGTAAATACGCACAAATTAGTGGAAGAGATTTTGTAAGCGGCGCGATGGAAAATACGACAGCTACTTTACATAGTGATGCAGTGCAACAAGATGCAAGAGAATTGATAGATGGCAATAACTGGGAGAGCACGATTGCACATGAATTGTTTCATCAATGGTTTGGTGATTATGTGACGGCAGAAAGCTGGAGCAATATCACCGTCAATGAGAGCTTTGCAGATTATAGCCAAACGCTTTGGTTTGAGCACAGCCAAGGGAAAGACGCAGGTACTTATGAGAACTATACTGGCCTTCGTAATTATTTAAGTAGTCCTACAGACGCTGAAAAGGATTTAGTGCGTTTTTTCTACAAGGATAAAGAAGATGTATTTGATTTGGTGAGCTATCAAAAAGGTGGCAGAATTTTAAATATGTTGAGACACTTTGTTGGTGATGATGCCTTTTTTGCTTCATTGAATAAATATTTAACAGACAATAAGTTCTCTAATGGCTCTGCTATCAAACTTAAACTAGCTTTTGAAGCAGTAACCGGAAAAGATTTGAACTGGTTCTTTAACCAATGGTATTTTAGCAATGGGCATCCTTATGTGCGCATCCAACAAAAATACATTGCAGACCAACAAAAGGTATTGGTGACCGTTCAACAAACGCAAACACAAGAAAAAATATTTACACTCCCAATAGGTGTTGACGTGTATGTGCAAGGTAAGCGTAACCATTATGAAGTGTGGAGCAAAAACAGAGTAGATAGCTTTTACTTCCCTGCTGCAGTAGCGCCTGACAATGTGAATGTTGACAATGACAAGGTTTTGTTATGGGTTAAAGACGAATCAAAGCCGATTGAGCAATACGCTTATCAATTTAAACATGCGCGCAATTTCATGGACCGATTTGAAGCTGCAAATGAAGCAGCGACAAATTTAAAAAATCCTGCTGCTAAAGCAATTATCGAGTCGGCTATAAAAGATAGTTTTCATGTCATTAGATCTATCGCTTTGAATAGTTACAACCCAAGCGCAATAGATGCAACTATGGAAGCGGAGGTACTTCGACTTGCTGAATCAGACAAAGTGAGTACGGTAAGAGAAGATGCAATCAATGTGTTAAGCAAGATCAACAAACCAAGCTTTACAACGTATTACGAAAAATGGGTTAATGACTCCTCCTATACAGTTGCAGGAGCAGCTTTAGCCGCATTGGAGTTGGTAGACAGTACTAAAGCCATTGCCTTCGCTAAGCAGTTCTCCTTAGGTACTTTAAAAAAGAGATTGAATACTGTGGTGTCTACCATTCTAACAAAATATGGTGACGAACAAGTTTTTGACTTTGTTGCCAATAATTATGCTAAACTAAATATTCAATCCGCAGAAAAATTTGAAATGACTGCCCCTTTTGCGCAGTTATTAATTAAAACGGCTGATCCTATGAAGTTCAAAAAAGGTATAGATTTAATTGTTGAGTTTAGAGAAGCGATTCCACAATCGTATCGCACACAATCCGATCCCTATTTTAATGTTAGGATATTGGGGGATATACTAAAAGCAAAAAAACAAAAAGGAGAAAATGGATTGGTTGAAATGGTAAGTGCAGTGCTTCCGAAAATGTAATCAGCAAGCCCCATCAAAAAGGCCTCCAATTGGAGGCCTTTTTATATTCAATATTGTTGCAATGCTGTTGCAAGTGCAAATTTGACATTTACCAGCTACCGCCAGCTCCACCGCCACCAGAGCTTCCACCGCCAAAGCCACCAAATCCACCGCCACCACCACTATCTCCCCATCCACCACCGCCGTGACGATTACCACCACCTAATAATGATCCTAATAGCATGCCAGTGGCCACATCACTAAATCCACCGCCGCCGATATTGGAGCCACCACCTCGGCCACCTCTTAAGACGACAAAAATGATGATTAATATTAGAATGAATAATCCACCACTTCCTTTCCCTTTTGATTTCTTTGCTTTCTTGACTTTATATTCACCTACAGCAGCTTTAGCGATATTATCTGTGGCTTGATCTATTCCCTCGTAATAATTACCTGCTTTAAATGCGGGCTTTATATCATTGTCAATAATATTCAATGCTGTGATATCAGGAATAGCACCTTCTAAGCCATAGCCTACTTCGATTCTGATTTGACGATCCTGGATTGAAATCAGCAATAAAATTCCATTGTTGGTTTTCTTATTGCCAATGCCCCATTCTCTAAAAAGTTTGGTTGCATATTCTTCTTTTGGATAACCATCCAAGCTTGGAATAATCACCACTGCAATCTGATTGGAACTGCTATCGTCAATTGCAACCAACTTGTTTTCCAATGCCTGCTTCTGCTCTTGACTTAAGACGCCAGCGGCATCCGTAACAAGTGTTGCAGGATTAGGCTTGGCAATGATATTTTGTGCATGAACTTGATGTGCAAATAAACTTGCAGTTGCAAATAAGATCGTCGTTAAAAGAAAAGGCAGTATGCCGAATAATTTTATTTTTCTCATTTGCCCATCATGATTTCGTCAGATAATTCATTTTCATCCGTTACACGATCATACGGAAAATGATCTTTTAGCGCGTGTCCAACAGCATCAATTACGCGCAACATACCATCCACATAATGTGCTTGTTTAAAATGACCTGTCATTTCTTGCACTTGTTGGTACCAAAATTCGACGCCCACTTTTTCATGGATACGCTGGTCACCATAGATAGCTAACTTTTTATCTGCAACAGCCACGTAAACCAATACGCCGTTACGGTCCTTGGTTTCGTTCATCTTGTTTTTGAAAAAGATTTCAGTTGCACGTTGCAAGGCATCCTGTTTTTTAGGAATACTTGATTCTACAAACACAC
>CAZAOF010000109.1:0-5153 GCA_964486665.1 uncultured Sediminibacterium sp. | reverse complement strand
ATGATCATCAAACGTTTTGAAGAAAGGATTGGTCAATCTATTCGTGATGCTATTGTATATAAACGTTCTTTTGCAGTAAAAGAATTTAAGGAAGACTATCATTCCTTTAGAGGGAATGCTTACGGTTTAGCGAACACTTTATTACAAACTGCTAATTTAAAGCCAAGTTGCAAAAGTAAAAAAGTAAAAAACTTATATTACACGGGTCAATTAACAGTACCTGGGCCTGGTGTTCCGCCAAGTTTAATCAGTGGTGAAGTAGTGGCTAAACTAATTGATCAAAAACATAAAGCATAATTAAATATGTCTTCATTAACATTATACAACGAGGTAACAGCGCAAAGTAGTAAGTATACTACATTGCTCTATAGCTCAAGCTTTTCTTCTGCTATTGGACTATTAGACAAGTCGCTTCGTCAAGCTGTTTATGATATCTATGGGTTTGTTCGTTTTGCAGACGAAATTGTTGACACATTTCATGATTACGATAAAGAAGATTTACTAGCCAGTTTCAAAGCAGATACGTATGAAGCATTAGACAAAGGCATAAGTTTAAATCCCATTTTACATAGATTTCAATTAACCTATAACCAATATAAAATTGACCGCTCTTTATTAGATGCTTTTTTATATAGCATGGAAATGGATTTATGCAAGCAATACCATAATCAAGAGACCTATGATAAATACATTTTTGGAAGTGCTGAAGTAGTGGGCTTAATGTGTTTAAAGATATTCTGTGAAGGCAATGAGTCGGTCTATGAATCATTAAAACCGGCTGCGCAAAGATTGGGAGCTGCTTTCCAAAAAGTAAATTTCTTAAGGGATATTAAAGCTGACTTTGAAGGCCTAGAACGCATGTATTTTCCGGATTGTGATTTCAGCAATTTCACTATGGCGGATAAAGCGGCAATTGAATCAGATATTCAAGCCGATTTTGAGGCAGCTTTAGCTGGGATTAAAGAATTGCCTATTAAATGTAGATTTGGCGTGTATGTTGCCTACAAGTATTATTATGCGTTATTTAAAAAGATAAAAAATACGGCACATGGGGCTTTGCTAAGTTCAAGAATTAGAATACCAGATTACGGTAAATTCTTTATTTTATTAAATGCAAAAATTAGAACAAGCTTAAATTTGTTATAGTAACTTTACAATATAAACCCTGATTGTATGATTTTTTTAATTTCAATGTTATTGACTTTCGCAGTAATGGAAGGTATTACATGGTTAACACATAGATATGTAATGCACGGTTTTTTATGGTATCTGCATGAAGACCACCATCAGCCAACAGGACATTTTTTTGAAAAGAATGATGCGTTCTTTTTGATTTTTGCTATACCTAGTATGTTCTGCATATTCTATGGTACATTCAATGCATTACCATGGTTATCGGGCATAGGTACTGGCGTGGCAATGTATGGATTAGCTTATTTTATTGTACACGAAGTGATCATTCACCAAAGAATCAAGTGGTTTACAAAATCAAATAATAGATACATCAAAGCCATTCGTTGGGCTCATAAAATGCACCACAAGCATATGGGGAAAGAAGATGGGGAGAGCTTTGGTATGTTGATTGTGGCAAAAAAATATTGGGATAAAGTAAGACGTGACGAACTGATTCAAAACAACAAATAATCCTTTGCAATCAGAAACAAAATATGATTATATAATAGCCGGTGCAGGATGCGCCGGCTATTCTTTATTATATCATATGATGCAGGATCCAGCATTAGCTAGAAAAAAAATACTAATCGTTGACGCTAATTTTGAAAAAACGAATGATAGGACCTGGTGTTTTTGGGAAGATACTGTTGGTCCATTCGAAACCATTGTTTGTAAAAAATGGCATACCATCGAAGTGATCAAAGGAACAATGCAACGTTTTTTGCCTACCATGCCTTTTGAGTATAAAATGATTCAAGGAATAGACTTTTACGAACACATTAGAACGTTTGTAAAAAATATAGATACAATCAGCTGGCAAGCATCCAAAGTCACAAACATTGACCTTATGGGGTCAAACCAGGCGAGAGTTTCATGGGATGGAGGAGCTGCAACGGCAGACTATGTATTTTCAAGTATAAGTACAGTGCCTCTCAAGCCAACACTATGGCAGCATTTCAAAGGAATAATAGTTGAATTTGAAGAAGCTGTATTTGATGCAAACACCGCAAGGTTAATGGATTTTAATGTGCCTCAGATGGACGCCACGGCCTTTATGTATCAACTTCCATTATCAGAAAAAAAAGCGCTAATAGAGTATACTTTGTTCTCTCCTAATATTATTGAAGAAGCATCCTATGATCAGGTTATTCATGCTTATATGGAGCAACATTATAAAGGGATTAAATATAATATTGTCCATACCGAAATGGGGGCTATCCCAATGACAACAAAAAAGTTTGCACAAAAAAATGGTCCTATAGTATCGATAGGTACAAGAGGTGATGCAGTGAAGGCAAGTACTGGTTATGCTTTTCAGTTCATTCAGCAACAAACCATGCAATTGGTAGGACAATTAAAAAACAAACAACCTTTGGATGCAAGCGTCCATAGCACAAGACATCAATTTTATGATGCGGTGCTTTTGTATATTTTAGAGCATAAGAAAATGGCTGGTGATGAAATTTTCGCAAGAATTTTTAAGCATAATAATGCCCCAACTATTTTTAAGTTTTTATCCAATTCCTCTAATTGGGTAGAAGATTTTAATATTATGCGAAGTTTACCCACTCCCATTTTTTTACCGGCAGCTCTTACTGTGTTTTTTCGGCGGTAAACCATTGCCTAAATCGACTGATTTTTGATTAGGCCTTGTCGTACAATGGTAGTACAAGCGTTTCCGAAGCGCTAAACCCCAGTTCGATCCTGGGCAAGGCCACTTATTCTAAGTAGATATTCGACTAAAATCTACATTTTTAATAAGAGTTTGGGGTATAATATTTATTTTTGCAGTTCCTTGCTATTATACATTACCATATTAGGCTTTATCGTTTCTCTTCTATTGCTCATTAACATAAAAGAGTCCAATAGGGTGAATCTATTTTTATTTGGATTTTTCTTTATCAATAATTTATATTCCTTAGCGCATTATGCCACTATCTATTCAGGTAGTAAAGCAATGATTGCTATTTTATTGGTCAATTTTACACCGCTGTTTTTGATAGTTGGTCCAGTACTTTATTTTTACGTAAGAGGTGTTTTAAGAGATGATTTTCGGTTATCAAAATTAGACTACCTACATTTTCTCCCAGCATTGCTTTTGTGTATTAATATTTTGCCACATCTTTTTAGCAGTTATGAGGACAAGCTTGAATATGCAACAAGGGTGCTTCAAAATCCTGCCGAGATTTTAAGGAACAAAAATTTATTTATACCATCGGTTGTTAATTTTATTTTTAGACCCCTCATAGGACTAATCTATGTAGTGATTTGTATTCGTTTGATGTTTTTAAAGTTCAAGTACGAAAAACCAGAAGACAAACAGTCTATTCTGATTTTTAAATGGTTAAGTTTTCTAATTTTTAATACGCTATTAGTGTATGCCAGTTTTTTGGTGTTCACCATTTTTTCATTTCAAACTTTAGATTATAAAATTGCTGAAGTGAAGGGTTATTATTTCTTAAATATTACCTTAGTTGGCTTGGTTTTGTTTAACGTATCCTTGTTATTTTTTCCTAATATATTGTATGGACTTCCTCAGCTCGATTTTGTTTTACACAACAAGCAAAAAGAAGTTGTACAAGATAATAGTACAAAAAAAGCAATCAGAAGTTTCGAGATTTCTGAAGAAAAATTAGCACTGTTGCATGACAAAATTGAGCAATATTGTGAAACCAAACCTTATTTGAATCCTGATTTCAGTCTTTCTACTATGTCTGCTGACACCGATATTCCTGTTCATCATCTAAGTTATTACTTCAATGAACACTTGAATATTAATTTTAATGCGTGGAAAAACGACCAAAAAATCAATTATGTAATCGAATTGATAGAAAATGGTAGTAACGAACTGCTTACTTTAGATGCCCTTGCCAAGCAAGCTGGTTTTGGTTCGAGAACAACTTTTTTCAACGCGTTTAAGCAAAAGATGGGTTTAACTCCTTCTGAGTTCCTCAATAAGCAGAGTAATACTTAAAATTTGTACAAGTTTATTAAACTTGTACAAGCTCATGCCTTTCTTTTATACTGATTATTAGATTTCATTCTATCTTACGCGCCTCCGCGCGCACGAAAAGCTGTTGCCCAAATCGGAACAGCTATTTTTATATTAAGAATATTTTCATATGAATAAAAGGATAATTACATTCGCTTTTTTTATAATGTGTTGTTTTGCTGAGTTAAATGCTCAAACCCTCCCTGTGGGTAAAGACACGGTGCTGACCCAAAGGCAGAAGGATCGAGTGTTTTTACAAAGAGCTGGAGCTGACCGAGTGGCTAAGTTCAAAAAAGCTTTTTCTAAAACTTGGGACAAGGTATTTGTAGATTTCACGGACAATGAGGTGCTCTTGCTAGCAGGGATGAACTTTGCCAAGCAAAACATCCGCGCTAATGGGTATACTTCCCCTTTTGTATATGAGGTGGAGCAAAAAGATGTCTACAAGCCAGGTTTCATGGCTGGATTTAGGGTAGATGGCAAGTACAAAGAAAAGCACCCCTATGCTTTTGCTTTTTCTTTAAACAGGTTCGCCGCTGGCGCTAATTACAAAGAGGTTAAAACTTTAGATCCTTTTATTGGCAGTTTCTCCAATTTCAAAGCAACCGAGCAACTCTTTACCTTGAACATGACGGCGCTTTACAAAAAAATCATTCCTATCACCGATACAGCAAAATACAAGTTTTATGTAGTAGGTGGGCCAAGTTTGGATATGCGTTTGTCTGGACAGAGTTTAGACAATCAAGTAAACAACCATTACAGAAGACTATTCTTAAGTGCACAACTGGGTCTAGAATTTAA
This sequence comes from uncultured Sediminibacterium sp., assembly GCA_964486665.1. Classification (GTDB taxonomy): domain Bacteria; phylum Bacteroidota; class Bacteroidia; order Chitinophagales; family Chitinophagaceae; genus Sediminibacterium. Next base: position 187 of record CAZAOF010000109.1, on the reverse strand, counting down.
CAACAACGATTACTACACTATTTTCTTCCATTACAAACAAGGGCTTCATTCCATCACACGCTCGTCTATCCAAACAGGGTTCAACAATTTTGAGCTAGGGATGCTGATAAGAGCAAGTGATTTGTTTTAATCAATAAGAATTTAACTATGAAAAGAATTTTAAAATATACAGTCGCATTTTTATTTT
>CAZAOF010000108.1:0-5183 GCA_964486665.1 uncultured Sediminibacterium sp. | reverse complement strand
TTTACATTAATTTTAAATAATTCTGTAAATAGTACAAAGGATACCATTACTGATTTAACACCAGTGAATAATGAAGTGACATTTAAATTAAAGCGTTTAGATACAACAAAAGTATTTACCATCTTTAAGTTGATTGATGCGAATAACAATACGAGAACTTCTGGTTTTACAAAAGATACAACAAGAGTAAATGTTTTAAAGCCTAGAATTTTATTGACTTTAAAAGCTGAACCTACAATTAAACAAGCGGACAATAGCTTTAAAACAAGGTTATTACTCAAGGTTAAAAATAGTGGTGATCTTGATTTAAGAAATGTGCAAGTGAATGCGAATTTGAGTTCCGTGTTCCCAGCTGGTATCAATTATGTATTAGATAGCGTTAGAGTGCTTGCAGGTAATTTTGCTTTGAATCCTAACTATACTGGTGCTGGTTCTGCTACTTCTGCTTCTAGTTCACAATTTACAGCTACTGCATCTGCTAACGGGTCTAAGCAATCATTTGCTACTCTAGATCAAAACTATTTATTTAACAATGGAGTGAGTTTAAACAAAGACGAAGAGGGTGAGGTAGTTTATTATGTTTCAATTGGAGCTACTACACAAAATGTAACTTTAAAACTACAATTCGAATCAGCAGGGGATGGTGTGTTGGTTAAAAACGATGGTACATCTAGTGCTCAAGGAACAACTTCGGCATCTGATGATGGAACCAATATCGATCAACATCCTGACCTAACAAATAACGGGGTTCCTGCTCCTACTTATGTTCCTTTATTCCCTAATGAAAAAGTGGGTGCTAGCTTAAGTGTAAGCTCATCGACTCCTGTAACAGGTGGCTACGAATTCCACTTTGTTGCAAAAATTAAGAACTACGGAAATGTGAACTTAGATAGTATCAGAATTGAATACGATTTAAATAAAATGTATCCAAGTCCTGATCAAGCTGTTTTGATTTCAAACCCTACTATTACAAGAGGTAATATTGTTTACAATGCTGCAACTTTTGATGGGGTGAATGACATTAACTTGTTTGATTATGGTGGTAAATTAGAAGTTGGTGATAGTGCCACTTATGAGTATGACCTTAAAGTGACTACTAGCAGAACTACCTACACTTGGCCTAATTACTTTGTAGTGTATGCTAGATCAATCAATAGTGGTTTAATTGTAAACGATACGTCAATGGCAGGTTCTAATCCTGATCCTAATAATGACAATGATCCATTGGAGCGTTTCTTCACAAATGTTACAATTAGTTATGAAGTACCAGCGCCACCAGTTGTTGAAAACAAAACCTATGTTTTTGGTTCAACAATACCAGCAAATATTGGTGGATTGGTAAAATCAACGCCAACTGGTACTATTCCAGTATGGTGTGACGAAAAAACTGCAGCTTGTAGTGTAACACCTCCATCAACACCAACAGAAATTGGCAGGTATATTTTTGCACTGAGATCATACGATACAGCTACTTTATTATACAGTGATGTATTGGTGTATGATACTATTATTATAAAACCACCAGTTCCATTGGTAGTGAATAAAAAGTATATCATTGGTAATACTGCCAATCCTAATAATGTTTCTGGACAAGTGACGGGTCTTGTAAATAGCACATTGAAGTATTTTAAAAATGCTACTTTGCAAACAAGTATCCCAACATTAGGTAATACTGCAGGAGTTATTAGGTATACAACGAGTCAAACTGTGAATAGTATTGAGAGTGATACTGTTGGATTTACGGTTACAATGCTCGATCCTACTACTTTACTGCATCTACAAAAAATTGCATCTGAACCAAGGTTGTTACCTAATTCTTCTTTCAATATCACCTATACATTCCTTGTTCGTAATAGGAGTGAGGAGTCTATGACCAATATTTTGGTTGCTGATAATCTTCAAAATACTTTCCCATCTCCAACTTTATTTGAAGTTACTTCTGTATCGTCTACAGGTGGATTAGTATTTAATAACGCATTCAATGGCAAAACAGATATTCAATTATTGAGATCTAATAGTGTGTTAGCTGCTAATACAACGGATACCATAAGATTAACATTGAACCTACAACCTAAAGGATACACAGGAACGGTGAACAATGTGGCTGTAATCACAGCTACAACGCCATATGGGTCGTTTAGTATGAATTCATCTTCTACTGGTTTTGCTAACGAAACGGTTAAAACACCAACACCGTTGACCATACCTGATTTAAAAATTGACATACCTGAAGCCTTCTCTCCTAATAGAGATGGTGTGAATGATCGATTTGTTATAGTTAAACCTTTTGGAACAACATTAGAATTAGAAGTATACAACCGTTGGGGTAATGTGGTCTATTATAATGCAAACTATAACAATGAATGGGATGGTAGAGGTACCAATAATTTCATTGGGCAAGATTTAATGGATGGTGGTTATTACTACACATTAAAAACTAAGTCTTCAAGTGGTATTAGTCAAATTTTTAAAGGATTCGTATTAATTCAGAGATAAAATGAGAAAGAATAAAATAATAATAGCGCTGTTGCTTTTACTGGCTATCGCCAATGAATCACATAGCCAATCGCTACCCATGTACTCGCAGTACATGTACAATATGGTCAATATCAACCCAGCTTATGCAGGTAGTAGAGGAGTACCAAGTTTATCCGCCATTTGGAGAGAACAATGGGTAGGACTTCCAGGTTCACCTTCTACTAAATCATTTACGTATGATTTGCCAACCAATGATAAGAAAATGGGATTTGGTGTTCAATTATTTGATGATAAATACGTGAACTACATCAAAAGAACAGGTTTGAATTTGTATTACAATATTAAGATACCTGTTTCTGAGAAAGGAGTTTTGAGCATGGGTTTAAAGGGTGGTTTATACAACGACACTAAAAATTTGAATAATGCTTATTTAGGTGCAAGTAGCCAATACTTAACCGATGTAACTTTTGCCAATAATTTTAATAAAATTGTTCCATTAGCCGGTGCCGGTATTTACTACAATGACGATAAGTTTTATGCAGGCTTTTCTGCACCTGATGTATTGGTTTTTTCTAAAGTGAAAGACTACAACTCAGATAATGCTTTGTTCCAAGTAAATGAAGTACATTATTTTTTAACAGCAGGTTACTCTATAGATGTGAACGAAGATGTACAAATTAAACCTTCTGCATTATTAAAAGCTACAAGTGGATCTCCTTTAGCGTTTGACTTAAATGCCAATGTTTGGCTACATAATGTAGTAGGTGCTGGTATTTCATATAGAACTAAAGAGTCCGTTTTAGCGATGGTGGAGACACAAGTTACTGCTCAATTAAGATTTGGTTATGCATATGATATGCCTTTTAAAAGACCCAATTCGCATGAGTTATTTTTACGTTATGAATTAGGACGTTTATTCCCTAAATCAAAATCTATTAAGTCTAATTAATTATGAAGCATTTATTATATAAAATAAGCTTATCCATTGGTTTAATTTTGTGCGGTTCGGCTGCTATTAATTTACATGCACAAAACGCATCAGGGATACAGAAGAAGTTACTTGTTAGAGATTCTTTAGACTTTAAAGAAAAAGCAACTGGTTTTAACACCAAAGCAAAAGAATTCAATCCTATACCATTTAAAGATGGTTTATTATTTGTTTCTAACAAAAAGACAGAGGTAAACAAATACGGGTTCAATAAAGTGTACTGGGTGCCAAAAGCATTGTTATCTAAAAAAGATAGTTTGGCTAAGTCATTTGTTTTAAATGATGAGTTTACAGCACCTACTAGTAATGATAACAACATACTATACAGGTTCAATAAAAAGAAAATCAGAGCAGTTAATAATGCAATTGAAAACAAATTTGCAGAGTTTGTTCCAGAAGAAAGTTTTACAATTGATGACACGGCTTCTTATATTGTATATCCTCAATTATCAAGAAGAAAAATTAACGGAGAATACAAGTGGGAGCTATGGGAAGCTAATTTAGTGGATGGCAAATTAAAAGATGCTAAGAAAATCAACATTAAAGATTCCGCAGCAGACTACTTACATCCTTTTTTATCTAAAGATCAATCTAAATTATATTTCTCTAGTAATAGAGCAGGAGGAAAAGGGGGATTTGATATTTATGAATTAAACAGAGTAAATGGTATTTGGAATGTATCTCCAGTCACCATTGATTGTGTTAATACATCAAGTGATGAACTAAGTCCTACTGTAAATGGATATGATTTGTTATTTAGTTCTAATAGAGCAGGTGGTCTTGGAGGTTTTGATTTATATAGATCATCATTACAGTCAGGCCTTAAACAATGCACAGTTGGGAACCTTGGTTACCCTATTAACACTGAAGCGGATGATGCCAGGATCATACAATCAAACAACGAATTTTATTTATCCAATAATAAGGCAGGGGTGATGGATATTGCTGCTGTAAACTATCAGCCAGTTTTTATCCCTGTGACTGGGCAATTAGCTTATTTGTCTGATTTATCTTTATCGCCAAATCAAGCAATCTTAGTGTATGATAATGATACGCAAGCTTTACTAGATACTATTGTTACAGACGCCAATGCTGCTTTCCAATTTAATGGTAAGCCAAATAGAAGCTATACATTTAAAGTTAAAAATGCTGACGGTATCGACGAGTCATTTGCTTTAAATACAACTGATAAGATTGTTCCTTCAATTACTTATGCAGCTAACTTGAAAGGAAGAAGTCCTAAGCAAATCAAAGATTCTACTGAAAAAGTATGGGCTGCTATCGAGCAAAAACGTCAAGACAGTATTGCTGCAGTAAGTTTAGAATCTAAATTTATTGTTTACTATGGTTTTGATAAAGCGGTATTAACGGCTAAGGAAAAATTAGTTTTAGATAGTTTGTATAATAAATTACAGAAAATGCCATCTACCTATTTAATAGTAGGTGCATTTACAGACTGTATCGGCTCATTTAAATATAACTACACACTATCTGTAAACAGAGCAAAATACGTTGTGAATTACCTTAAGAAGAAAGGACTTCCAGCGAATCGTTTTGTTTCTAATGGATATTCTAAAAACTATACTATCACACCATGTACTGTTAGCTTAAATAAAAAAGCGCAACAAAATAATAGACGTGCTGAGATTGTCTTAAGTACTGTAGGTAATACCAATTGGGCTAAATTAGAGAAAGAGAGAGGCAAGCAGTTTTATGC
>CAZAOF010000107.1:0-5234 GCA_964486665.1 uncultured Sediminibacterium sp. | reverse complement strand
CAATTAAAGAAATTGTAAGTAGTTCTGATATTATTTCTTTACATGTACCTGAAACCAGCCAAACTAAAAACTTGATTAACAAAACAGTAATCAAACAATTTAAAGCTGGCTCTATTTTAGTGAACTACGCGAGGGGAGAAGTAGTAGATTTAGATGCCTTAGCACAGGCAATTAAAGACAAACATATTGCAGGCGCAGCGATAGATGTGTTTCCTGTTGAACCAGAAAAAAATGGAGATGCATTTAGTACGCCACTTCAAGGTTTATCCAATGTATTATTAACACCACATATTGGTGGATCAACAGAGGAAGCACAAGAAAATATTGGAGAAGACGTAAGTATTAAATTATACCAATACCTGGAAAGAGGCGTATCCAATGGATCTCATACCATACCATCTTTAAGTTTACCACCAGTAGACGGGGCACACCGAATTTTACACATTCATAAAAATGTACCTGGTGTATTGGGTGCTATCAATACTTTGTTGTCTAAAAATAAGATCAATATTGTTGGTCAATATTTGAAAACGAATGACGAGATTGGTTATGTGGTGCTGGATGTAGATAGTAAATTATCCAAGCAAGCCATGACTTTATTAAAAGAAGTCAAAGAGACCATTCGTGTAAGAATGCTTTATTAGTAGTAGGCGTTATTTATTAATAATAAAATACTTAAGCAGCTCGTTTTTATTTTAACGCGGCAATCATCGCATGAATTTCATCGGTGTCTACATCAAAGTATTGCATATTTTCTTGCATAGTAGGCTGATTGAATTCCATTTTGGAAGGCATCGCTTTTCGAGCAGAACTATGCATTTCTTTTGCACCTGTTTTTAAAACAATTTCTGCAATATTAGCTGCACGTACACCGCTTCCAGGTAAAATAATAATTCGATCCTTAGCTTGCTCCACTAATTGTTGAATCATTGGAATTGCATTACCGACATTTGGAACCTGCCCACTTGTTAAGACTCTTTTACAACCCAGATCTATCAATTGTTCTATAGCTAGAAGTGGATCTTTACAACGATCAAAAGCTCTATGAAAACTAATTTCCATATGACCAGCAGCTTGAACTAAGGCAGCAGTTCGCTTTGTATCGATACTACCATCTGCATTTAATAATCCAATGACTGCCCCCTTAAAACCCAATTGCTTGCAAGCCATTAAGTCATTCTGCATCACTTGAAATTCTCTATCGGTATATAAAAAATCGCCGCCCCTTGGACGAATAATTGGAAAAACAGGCTGTTTAGTAAGCTGAGACAATAACAACAAACTACCATAAGAAGGCGTGGTTCCACCTTCCATTGGATTTTCACAAAATTCAATTCTATCCGCACCTGCAGCTAAAGCACGCAAAGCTGCTTCGATACTAAATGCAGCAATTTCAAGGATTGTTTTTGACATATGGGATGAATAATTCTGGTAGGATTAAAAGATAAAATATATAATAATTGAAATAAAAATTGGATACTAGTTTAAAATAAATAGGATGCGTCGTTCAATGTATTTCCAGCTTGATTATGCACGGAAAAATTAAACCCTTTTTGTAAGGAATAGGCACCCACTTGTCCTTGTTTATTAATTGCTACAAAACATACTTGGATATCTTTAGCTTTCTCTTTTTTGATTCTATTTACTTTCTCAACAACCAACCTACAGGCTTCTTCTGGACTTTTACCTTGACGCATCCATTCCACTACGGCACTTGCACCTGCTACGCGAATCACATCTTCACCTTGCCCTGTTGCCACCACAGCGCCCACTTCATTGTCTACATATAAACCTGCCCCAATAATAGGAGAGTCTCCAACACGTCCTCGCATTTTAAAACCTGCACCACTGGTGGTACAACTTCCACTTAAATTACCAAATTGATCCATGGCGATCATACCGATAGTATCATGGTTCCAATTGCCATCTGTTAATTTTTTAGGTGCATTAAATGTTGGATCTAAATAAGCAACAGATTGATTTTTCTCTACATTAATCACTGGCTGATATTTGGAGGATTTCAACCATTCTTTGTAATTCTTTTTTGCTGATTCTGACAATTCACCTGACTCTAATGTAAATCCGTTAGCCAAGGCAAAGGCTTGCGCACCTGCACCCACTAAAAATACATGTGGTGATTTTTCCATCACTTTCCTCGCTACAGAAATAGGATGCTTGATACGTTCTAGAAAAGCAACCGAACCACAGTTAAATTCATGATCCATAATGGATGCGTCTAATGTTACAATGCCCTCTCTATCTGGGTTGGCAGCTAAACCTACACAACAATTGATTTCAGACTCTGTTACCATCACACCTTGTTCCACTGCATCTAAAGAAGTACCTCCATTCTTTAAAACAGACCAAGCAGCTACATTCGCACGCATACCTGCATCCCAAGTAGAAGCCACTATAGGTTGTATAACATTTGACCTATTCAATTTATTTGATCCTGTATTCGATTTTATGAAATTAGGGATACTAAAACTTGTGATGCCTAACCCACTTAAATTGATGAATTTTCTTCTGTCCATATTGATAAATGCTATTAATAATCTGTGCTTAAAGATAACTAGTAAGGGGCTTATTTTGTACATTTATACAGATTATGATGCAAGTATTATTTGAACAATTTGGATGGGAGGATGCGATTGCTACTCCATTAAATCAAGGTTTAATTAACCAGACTTTTGACGTGCAAACCCAACAGGGTGATTTTATACTACAAAATATCAATCAGAAAGTTTTCAAAAACCCAAGTGCCATAGATCATAATATTAGAACCATTGGTCAATATATTCAGACAAATAACCCAGCTCAATTATTCACTCATTTAGTGCCAACAAAAACAGGGGAGACCTTGATCAAATGGGAGGGGAAATATTATCGTGCTTTCAACAAAATAGAGGGTAAGGCTTTTGATGTGTTGGATAATGCGGTACAAGCAGCATCTTCTGCGAAGCAATTTGGACAATTTACAGCAAGCTTTGCTGGATTTGAAATAGGGCAGTTGAAGGAAACTATTCCTCAATTCCATGATCTAGCTTTAAGATACCATCAATTTGAACAAGCCCAGATCCATGGAGACAGTTCTCGAATTCAAGAAGTTCATGACGAGTTGCTGATCTTAAAATCCCATAAATCCTATTTGGACAAATGGCTTCATTTTGTTCAAAACAAAGAATCCCATTTAAGGGTCACACACCATGACACTAAAATCAGCAATGTCCTTTTTAAAAATGAAACAGATGCCATTTGTGTCATCGACTTAGACACGACCATGCCCGGATACTTTATAAGTGATGTTGGAGATATGTGCCGAACCTACCTCTGTCCAGTGAACGAAGAATGTCAAGATTTGAACCAAATCAAAGTACTCCCCGAAAGATGGTCAGCTATTCAAAATGGGTATTTAGGAGCGATGGAAACACAATTGACCAATTTTGAAAAAGACCATTTTAGCTTTTCAGGGCAGTTCATGATCTATATGCAAGCCATTCGCTTTTTGACCGATTACTTAGAATTAGACCGCTACTACCATACCAATAGACCAGGCCAAAATTTAGATAGAACTAGGAATCAAATTCAATTGATGAATGAATTTAATAAAATAATTTAATATTAAATATTAATCAAATTATCATAAATAATTAATAATCAAGTATTTAATATTATTTAACTAAATTAAATAATTCGATTCATTCTATTGTATAATCTATCTAAAATAGTTGTATTCATGAGTTGATTGTACTAGAATTGATCATCCATAGCAAAGTCAGGCTTTCTATTTTGCCATTTACCTCTTGTAAAATCAGGGATATCCTGCACTTGCCCATGCTCAGCAATTGACTTTTCAGACAATGGTGTGATTGCATACCAAGTAGCTAAATCATATACATCCATAGGGAAGGGTACTGCTCTTTTAATACATTCCAAGAAGGCATTGATGACAAAGAAGTCCATACCTCCGTGGCCAGCACCAGTTGCATCCGCTTCAAAACGTTTCCATAATGGATGGTCGTATTGCTTTAAGTAGGCTTCTGGGTTTTCCCATTGGTGGGCTTTAGGAGAAATGCCTTCTATATAGATATGTCCCGCAGAAAATTGTCCTGCATGAAAATCCTGCCATAGGCCTTGGGTACCTTGAACACGGAACCCTAAATTATAAGGACGAGGTGAATTGGTATCATGGGTCAACAATATAGTCTCTCCATTATGCGTTTGTATACTAGTAGTTACAATATCTCCCAATTTAAAGTTTAATTTCGCATTAGGGTGATTTTCACCACCTTGTGGATGGTTAACTATATATTTATGTAAACCTCTTGCCTTAGTTGCAACTGAAGAAAGCCTAGTTAGTTTATTCCCTCTATTAATATCAATCATCATTGCTGCTGGCCCAAGTCCATGGGTAGGATACAATTCTCCGTTCCTATATAAGGAGTGATTGGTTCTCCATTTGGCCTCACTAAAGCCTTTTTCACCAAATTCAACTCCAGAATTGTAAGCTGTTACTCCATTATTGAACTTAACACCCCTTAAATCGTGCTCATATCCACCTTGTAAATGGAGTAATTCCCCAAACATGCCTTTGCGTACCATATTATAGACTGCCAAAATATCGCGTCTATAACATACATTCTCCAGGCACATGACTGGTATATTGTATTTTTCACTCGCATCCACAATATCCCAACATTCCTTAATATTGATAGCACCAGATACCTCAACCCCTGGAATGATTCCATTTTTGATGGCTTCTAACGCCTGAGGAATATGCCATTCCCAAGGTGTTGCAATAATTACAGCATCTATATCCGACCTTTTAAGAAGGTTTTTGTAGTCTTCCTTGCCAGCTTTGTATTCAATAGCAGCTGGTTTTCCTGCTTTTTTAAGTATGTTCTGGGCGTCTGCCAACATCTTTTCGTCTGGATCTGCAAAAGCAACAACAGTCACATCTGGTCTTTGCACTAACAAGTCAATATGATTCTGACCACGGAATCCAGTTCCAATCACTGCTAGTTTTAAAATGTCTTTTTTGACATTAGATTGTGCTTTGATAAACTGTGGACTTAAGCTTAAAGCTATAGATGCTAATCCTGCGTCTTGAACAAATTTTCTCCTTGTTGGATGGTTGGCCATAGGTAAATGTTTATGCTACAAAATACAACCAATTTCTAATCTATCAAATAGTTCTAATACTATATCATTCGTCTATATCCAGTTATCTCAAG
>CAZAOF010000106.1:0-5288 GCA_964486665.1 uncultured Sediminibacterium sp. | reverse complement strand
TATGAGAATCGCAATGTTAGGTGCTGGATTTATCGGACGTTTTTATGCTGATGCATTACAGGGATATAGAAGTAAGGACAAAGTAGTGAGTATCTATGCAAGACGCGAAGAGTCTGCCAAAAAATTTGCAGAAGATTACAACTGTGCACATTGGACTACAGAAATGGAGGAGGCCATTGCGCATCCAGAGGTAGACATTGTTTGTATCTCCCTTCCTAATAATTTACATGAAGCTGCTGTGATGATGTGTTGCAAACATAAAAAAGCTGTCATGACTACTAAGCCACTTGGACGAAATAGCGAAGAAGCAAAACGTATGTTGATTGCAGTAGAGGAAGCAGGTATTTTCAATGGTTACTTAGAAGACCTTGTGTATACTCCTAAATTTATTAAAGCAAGCCAAAGTGTTAAAGAAGGTGCAATTGGACGTGTATTATGGGCAAAGTCTCGTGAAACCCATCCTGGCCCGCATAGTGAATGGTTCTGGGACATCAACCAAGCAGGTGGTGGTTGTATATTAGATTTAGGCTGTCATTGTGTAGAAATTTCAAGAAGTTATATTGGTAAAGATATTAGACCCGTAGAAGTAATGTGTTGGGCAGATACGCAAGTAAAACCTATCGAAGCAGAAGACCATGCCATTGGATTGGTGAAATATGAAAACGGAGCTATTGGTCAATTTGAAGTAAGTTGGACTTTTAGAGGCGGCTTAGATTTAAGAGATGAAGTGATGGGTACAGAAGGTACTATTTGGATCAATAGTTTTTTAAGAACAGGATTTGAAATGTTCACTACAGGAAAAGGTGGTGATTATATTGCAGAAAAAGCAGAAAGTGACAGAGGATGGTTATTCCCTGTAGGAGATGAATTAAATGAATTAGGTTATAACCATATGTTCATGGATATGTTCAACTCCATTGAAAGAGGCGAAGCTCCAAAAGAAACATTCTATGATGGCTATGTGGTAAACTGTATTTTAGACGCTGCATACAAATCTGCAAAGACAAAATTATGGGAGCCAGTACAATTAGATATCTGGAGAGGTCAAGAAGGATTAACTAAGGAAAGTCATTTAGTTGACTATGATGCAGACCATTATTTAGTGAAAGAAGAGATGACCCATTACGGTGCAAAAAAACTAATTCTTAAGCATAAGACTACAGGTAAAATTTCAGAACAAACAATTAATTAAGCCTTTGCTGTCAGCTAGTCTATGCCTAAAAAAAATGCACTCCCCCCCTCGCTTAAACAATTGCTTGAAAAAGGTGATACACTATTCCAAGCAGGCATTTCTGTTGATTGTGTTATCTTAGGATTTCATGAACAACAATTAAAAATATTATTGTTAAAAGTGGATACCGTCCATAAGTGGGCACTTCCTGGAGGATTTATAAAAAAATCAGAACCTATAGAAGAAGCTGCTTATAGAGTACTATTAGAAAGAACAGGAGTGAAAGATATCTTCCTACAGCAATTTCATGTCTTTGGTGCACCTGATAGAGCAGATGCAAGCATTCATCAAAAAAGATACCAAAGCTTTGGTGTTAAAATTCCAAAAGACAATTGGTTAATCCAAAGATTCATCACTGTTGGCTTTTATGCATTAGTAGATTTTAATGAAGTGACCATACAGCCTTCACAACAAGAAGCACAATGGCAATGGATGGACATTGAACACTTAAATGGTTTAATGATGGATCATGCAGAGATTGTTCAAAAAGCATTGGAAACACTAAGGACTCAACTAGCCTACCTTCCTATTGGTAAAAATTTGTTGCCTAAGAAATTTACGATGCCTGAATTACAAAAATTATACGAAACTATTTTAAATCAAAAATTAGACCGTCGTAATTTTCAACGCAAACTCTTAAGCTTCGGCATTCTAAACAGATTAACAGAGACCAAAAAAGGCGGTGCACATAAAGCTGCTTACTTGTATACCTTCAACGAAAAGAAATACCAGAAAGCATTGAAAGAAGGATTGTATGGCAGTTGGTAGGAATCATTGTCAAGTCTAATTAAATTAAATTAAATGAATTTAATTCATTTTAACATCCGTATCTAAGAGATCCATTTTCTGCTCTTTAGGCTTCACGCCAAAATTATATCGAATATTGATTCCAAACCTTCTTGTATCATTTTCTCTAAAACCAACTGCATAGATACTACCCTGGTTTAAAGTAAACGTATTTTTATTAGTGAAGAAAATATCATTCATTGATAAGGTAACCGTTAGTTTTTTATTTAAAAACTGACGATTCAAGGAACTATTTAATTGCCCAAAATTATCTAATTCATAAAATTGTTGCTGACCATTGGTTCTCCAAAATCCATTCAAAGTAAAGGTAGATAGCTTACCCAGCTTCAAAGATTGGAAAGTAAAGAAGGACCATGTTGCTTTGTCAAAAACAATAGGCTTTTGCTCATACAAGCCATTATAAATGTTTCGATTGTACTGTGCCCCTATTACACCAAAATATACTTTCCCCGGAGGGATTGCAGCAATACCTCTAAAATAAGTCTCCCTACTTTTTCCTAAGTTATCATAGGTTCTGACAGCTATTTGTCTATTGGTTGGGGATTGGTATACTACATTCGTAAAAATATCTTTGGTCTCATTTACCCCAAAAGCAAACAAGGGTCTTTCGTCTACACTAATATTGGCTTCATAATTTGAGGTGAATTGTGGCTTTAAAACTGGATTACCTGTTTCGTATAAAAAGGGGTCTATGTACTTAGGGAAAGGGTTTAAGAATTCATAACTAGGTCTGCTAATTGTTTTACGATAGACCAAATAACCACGTAATTCATACCCTGCAATTTTTGTAATCTTTCTACTCAAAAATACATAAGGGAACGCATCTGTCCTGTTGATGTTAAATGAAGTATCAGCAGGTATACTTTGTTGCCCCTTCATGATTGTCTGTTCTATTCTTGATCCAAATTTTAATATAACAGCACCCCAGGTTTTAGAACCTTGAAGGTATACCGCATTGATTTGTTCTTTAAATGTATAAGCACTTGTTCTAAAAGCATCTTTAACTAAAACGCCATTCGCGTCTTTTACATAATTGGCGTTATTTTTAAATTGTAAAACACTTGACTTTAATCCAGCTTCTATGTTCAATCCAAGGGCTCTTTTTCTATAGTCTGTTTGGTAAGTGTAAAAGTCTCTATTGTTTTTAAAATCTCCCAAACCTTTAGAAAAAGAAGCTCCAGACAAAAAAGCATTATCATAAGTTTGTTGAGTTGTAACCTTATTTAGATTATAAGTAAAATCAACTGTCCATTCCCCTCCTGTTGAATCTAATTTAAGCTTAGATCTAAAAGACTGGTTTATATTCAAATTATCTCCATCATTATTCACCAAAGACGCAATTGCATTTAAACTTTTCGGAACCTTGATTTGTTGTAGAAAAGATTGATTATTCGTAGCATTTAAAAAAGATTGACCACTCATTCTAAGGTCATAATTTAATTCAAAATTTTCGCTCCAATTTTTCCCAATACCCATACCTACAAAGGCTGTTCTATTGGGACTAGTAGTTCTTGCATACTGCCTTAAAATAGTATCTGCAGATAAAAAACGGTCAGTGTTTACTATATTGTAGCCATCATTATTATTCACTTGAGCATTTAAATAAGTATTGTATTTGTCTGTGGTATTATTTAAAGTGACCCCAAGAAATTGATTCCCATAAACACCTTGATTCATACCCGTGTTGACAGACCCATTTAAACCTATTTTGACTCCTTTTTTTAGGACAATATTGACAACACCTCCACCTCCAGATGCATCATATTTAGCAGAAGGAGTTCTTACTAATTCGATTTTTTGTATCGCACTAGGGGGTAAACTTTTTAGTAAAATCGACATATCTGAAGCACTCATCCTTAATTCTCTTCCATTAATCTGAACCCCAGCTGGTGATAACCCATTTAAATAAATATTACCATCCTGGTCAATAAAGATGCCGGGTATTTTTTCCATGGTTTCAAAAGCGTTGGTAGAGCTAGCCGCTAAAGGTTCTGGGTCTACTACTGTCTTGTCATCCTCTTGTCTTATTAAAGGTTTAGAAGAAGTAACAATGACTTCCTTTAATTGATTGTTAGACTCTTTAAGCTGAATTTGCAGACTATTTAGTTTATCAAATTTGATTGTCCTTGTATCTACCTCATAACCAATAGCCGTTGTCTGAATTTGATACAAACTATTTTGATCTAAGGTGAACAATGCTTTTCCGTTGCTATCTGTTATTTGAGTACGTTTAAAAAGACTGTCAATTTTTTGAATATTAATAGAAGCATAAGCAATAGCTGTCTTTTTTGTACCTAATACAGTTACACTTAAGGATTTAACCTGACCTGTTGCGACTAGATTAATGAATAAAATTTGAAGAAATAATACAAGCCTAATAAAGCTTTTCTTTGCATACATCATAGAGCGCAAAAATAAGCATGCCCAACTAATTTATAGCAGATTATTTGTTAAACGGGATTCATGATCAGCCCAAGTATTCAGTTAATCTAAAAATGTACCCTTTTCATCTGTCTTTACACGCATTCTCCTGTCACCATTTTCTAAAACTACTTTATAGACTTTACTTAAATGATTGCTACCTGCATGGTAATTTACCAAATATACGTCCTTCGCAATAGTCCAATCAGGATAAGCATTCACTATCGCAGTCCTTACACTTGCAGGTAGTACGACATTACTAAAACGCTCAGCTGTTCTTAACATTTTTCCGTTTTTGTCGTAAGTGGCAAGTACTTGACCTTTAGGAAGATAGAATGAAACATAATATTGTTCAAATTCATCATCATAATAATCAGATTCTTTTACATTATAACTTGCTGCTTTACGCTCTAACATATTTACTTTTTGTGCTGCATTTGGATCAGCTACTGACTTTAAATATTTATAATTTAAGCTCGTTACTGTAACCGGAGGCAATGTTTCTTGTGCAAAAGTTGTTGACTGTATCCCTAAAATTGTAAGACATGTTAATACAACTAATTTTAACTTTTTCATATTTGATTTTTTAATGAATGAATATGCATCAAAGTTATCATTGGTGTTAAAGCTAGTCAATGATCATAGTCAACAGCCTGCTTGATTGAGCGCAGCCCAATACAAAAAAAGCCAGTCTTTTAAAAGACTGGCTTGTGGAGAATAGCGGGTTCGAACCGCTGACCTCTTGCATGCCATGCAAGCGCTCTACCAACTGAGCTAATTCCCCTATTTCTATTTGATCCAAAAATGTAAAAGAGCAACGAATATTTCG
>CAZAOF010000105.1:0-5350 GCA_964486665.1 uncultured Sediminibacterium sp. | reverse complement strand
AGCCGGTTATCCAAAACAAAATGTTGCTCAATAAGATATAATTATAATAAAAAAGGCCACAATGAATGTGGCCTTTTTTATTATGATGTAGCTGAACTATTTCTTTAATGCTAGTTCTTCTAAATATTTATTTCTTCCCCAGCCTTGTATGACATGCTTCTCAGAGTGATAAGAAGATCTTACTAATGGTCCGCTTTCTACATAATCAAATCCTAACTCATACCCTATCGTTCTTAGTTCAGCAAATTCATCGGGATGAACAAATCGTTGAACAGGTAAATGCTTTTTAGTAGGTTGTAAATATTGTCCAATGGTAATCACATCACATCCTACACCAATTAAGTCCTTCATGGTCTGAATCACTTCTTCTTTTTCTTCACCAATGCCTAACATGATACCTGTTTTAGTGCGCATGCCCCCTTTTTTCAAAGTCTCTAGTACCTCTAAACTTCTTCTGTATTTTGCTTGCACACGAACACGTTTGGTATTGCGTTCCACCGTTTCCATATTATGACTCACTACTTCTGGTGCAGCTTCAATTATTCTTTCTATTTGCTCTTTAATCCCTCTGAAATCTGGTATCAAAGTTTCTAAAGTAGTTTCTGGTGTTAAGGCTTTGATCGCTTTAATGGTATTTGACCAAATGATAGAACCTCCGTCTGGAAGCTCATCTCTGTCTACACTAGTTAATACCGCATGCTTTACCTTCATCAAGAAAATAGCTTCTGCTACACGTTGAGGCTCATCCCATTCTACTGGCTTTGGTCTTCCTGTAGCCACAGCGCAAAATTGACAGCTCCTTGTACAAATATTACCGAGTATCATAAAGGTAGCCGTGCCCTCACCCCAGCATTCGCCCATATTTGGGCAATTGCCACTTTCACAAATGGTATGTAGTTTATGTTTGTCAACTAGGCCTCTTACATGTTTATAGCTTTCGCCAATTGGCAATTTAACTCTTAACCAATTTGGCTTTTTTATATGTTGTTCTGCTGGTACGATAGGTAGTTCTTGCATGCGCTTTCTGTTATCAGGTGCAAAAATACAAGACTTGTGCTTAAATCAAGCCTTTCGTTGTAAATTTACCAAAATCACAAATCAATTAAATAAACGGATATGACAGCAACAGTAACCTATGACGCAAATTTAAGAACAACCTGCCTTCACCTTCAGAGTGGTTCCAGTTTTGAAACCGATGCGCCATCCGATAATAAAGGCCAAGGTGCTCGTTTTTCTCCAACAGATTTAATTGCAACAGGTTTAGGTGCTTGCTTAATCACTACCATGGGTATCAAGGCAGAAAGCATGGATATCAAATTAGATGGTGCAAAAGTAGAAGTTACTAAAGTGATGATGAGTGAACCAAGAAGAATTGGAAAGATTGTCATAGCAGTCACTATGCCTGCATTGAACTTAGACGAAAAAACAAAAGAGATCCTAGAAAGAGTTGGAAGAACCTGCCCTGTTGAACGCAGTTTACATCCCGATATGGAATTGGATATTAGTTTTACTTGGTTGTAGGTAGATAGCTTAATAACTTGCTCACAGGCAAGCCCATGACATTGTAAAAATCACCTTCTATTCCCTTAATACCTACCACGCCAATCCAGTCTTGGATACCGTATGCGCCTGCTTTGTCATAAGGTTGGTATTGGTCTATATAGTAGTCTATTTGAGCAGCAGTTAATGGATGAAAATGAACCATTGTAGTTTCACTAAAAAAAATAGATGCCGCATCTTTAATGATATAAACACCTGTGATAACACGATGTGTTTTACCTGATAACTGATGAAGTATGGATACTGCATCAGCTCTGTCTACTGGCTTACCAATAATTTGATTGTCTAGCACTACTATTGTGTCTGCGGCGATGATCCATTTGCCTTTATGTATTGGCAATTCATTATTGATCTTTTCCTGCACAGCAATCGCTTTGTTTTTAGCAATATGCACTGGAACATCTTGTACATTCATGTCTGCAGGGTAATGCTCTTCTGCTGCAGATACAATCACGTCAAACTGAAGGTCTGCCCATGCTAATAATTGCTTTCTTCTTGGAGATTGTGAAGCTAGAATAAGTCCGTTCATTTTTTGAAAAATTAAAGCACAAAATAAAAGAAGCCCATAGAGAGTATACCCATTAGCATGGCAAATTTTATCCAACTACTTAGTCGTTTAAAATCAGCAGCTGTATACGCTTTTTTTAAGTTAAATAAAACATAGATCAAAGGAGCTATGATCGTAATGATAGCATACGAGATAGGTATCCACCATGCAAATGGAATGGCATATAATTGAATGATGGTTAAAACTAAAATCAATACCATTAGCCATACCGCGACATACACTTTAGTAGTCTGTAGTCCCCAAGCTATAGGCATGGTTGTGCAACCAAATTTTTGATCACCAAGCATATCTTCCATATCCTTTAAAGCTTCTCGTACCAATGTAACTATAAAAGCAAAACTACTATAGAGTAACATGAGTTTAAAAAACTTCAAGTCAGTTGGCAACATTTGAGTCGGCTGTGCTAGCTGGAGTAATGTGAATTTAGAAAAATAAACAACGCCGATTGTCCAAGCAGTCAGCACCGCAATTACGACATTGCCTATTAAAAAATTTCTTTTGAAGTTGGTTGAATAAAACCAAAGAATCAAAATCGTTGCAAGATTCGAAAAATGAATATGTATATATTGCTGGAATGGAAATACAATTAAAGAAAGGTAGACGCCACCCATACTTAAAAATAAATGCCAAAATATCACCCATCTTCTACTAATATAATTGCCCACAACCACATCTTGTGGCTTATTCACCTGGTCAATGTTTACATCAAAATAATCGTTAATAATATAACCAGCTGCCGCAATACAAATACTAGTTGCGACAATAAAATAAAATGAAAAATCCGATGCAGTATGCGCATTCGGATAAAGTGGTTTATAAATACAGAAGTGGAATAAAGATTCTGCTAATAAAATGAATACTAAATTTGGCCACCTGATTAATTTAAAAAAATGAGTTAGGCTTTTCACTGGGATTATTTAGCTTGTATATGGTCTAGTGTATCCCAATGACCATTTAATTTTAATACTTTTTCTATCACTTCTCTTGCACAACCCTCTCCACCTTTCGCGATGGCTTTATAGCTTGATATTTCCTTGATGTCAAAACAAGCATCTGCTGGACAAGCAGCCAGTCCTACAATTTGCATCACCTCATAGTCAGGCATATCATCCCCCATGTACAAGATTTCTTCTAAAGGCACACTCTCTGTCATAGACAGTGTCTCTAGCAATAATTTCTTGTCTTTTACTTTCATATTCACTTGCTCTACACCTAAACGTTCTAGTCTTTCTTTAACTTCCTCAGAATGTCCTCCTGATATGACCCATACCTTATACCCCTTTTTAATTGCTAACTGTATCGCATAGCCGTCCTTAATATTCATGCTGCGCACCATGAGCCCATTAGGCATCACAAGTAACGTGCCATTGGTTAATACACCATCGACATCAAAAACAAAACACTTTATTTTTTCTAAAGCAGTTAGCAATGAAATTATTTTTTTTGGTTATCGCGCCACTCATAAACCCACGCACTTTGAATCATCTCCAAATGACCTTCGTTTGATTCTTCCTTTTTGCCTTCAAAATGAGGTAAGGTTAAAATCCACTCAAGTAAGTCGGTGAAACGAACTCTGTAAATTTTAGACTCCGTAAAATCATCCCCAAATTTTTCATACAATTTTTGGGCAATATCTTCATGATCATTCCAATGAATGGGTGGTTCAAATTGATTCATACTATTATTATATCTTTTTAATTATTCTCCTAAAAATTGTGTCTGGTCAGGTAAAGTCACTTCGATTTCTCCTGTACCTGCTTTTAATTCACATTGGCATCCTAATCTTGATTCAATTCTTGGACTCACAGCTCGGTCAATAAAATCTTCTTCCTTGTCAGACAATTCAGCTAAATGTTCCATTCCCTTTTTAACATATAAATGGCAAGTACTGCAAGCACAAACTGCACCACAATTATGATGTAGTTCTATCCCTGCATTTAAAAGTACTTCTAATAAACTTTGATCCGCAGCCACATTCTCTAATGTTACTGGCGTTAATCCTTTTTGCTCGAAATTGATTTTTAATGAATACATATAGGTCGTTCGTATTTTTTGCAAAAATAGCTTTAATGAGCCAATGGGTAAAGCGTGTTGACCCTTTTATTTGTCGAAATACAAAAAAAATGAAAAGAAGGCGTTGTGGAAGGCTATCTTTGCGTTTAAATTAAAGGTATATGGCAACGGCTGGCTTCTCTGAAAGGATCTATCTCCAATATTTAAGGACTAAATTTAAGACCATAAGCAAAGTGGCTCCTTCGGTTGCCGGAAGGATGGCTTTTGACTTGTTTTGCACCCCCTATCCAAAATATAAAAAAAGAAAAGCACCCGCTATTTTTAACCATGCCGTCCAAAAAACAGTTGTCCTACCAGATCAATCTAAGATCTTTGGTTTTGAATGGCTGCCAACTGATGCCAATGGTCAGACTGTTTTGATTGCACATGGGTATGCAAGCTATGCGCATAAATTTGAACAATATATTAGTCCATTATTGCAGATGGGTTATCGCGTACTTGCCTTTGATGCACCAGGACATGGTCTGAGTGAAGGTAAACATATCAATGTGGTAGTTTACCAGGAAGCCATCATGGAAATTATGCGCCAATCTGGTCAAGTGGATCATTTTATTGGACATTCACTCGGTGGACTTACTTTAGCAATGATTGCTGAGCAAATAGATCAAGTAGCTCATAGGAAATTCGTTTTGATTGCACCTGCCACTAAAACGACTACCACTTTTGCGAATTACTTTAAGATGATGCATTTTAATGAAGTAACCAAAACTGCATTCATGAACGAAGTAACCAACAGAACCCATCATAGCATCGAACATTTTGCAGCAGACCGCGCTTTGTCAAATTATACTGGTAAACTATTATGGGTTCACGACAAAGATGACCTGGTTTGTCCCTATGCTGATATTGTAGATTTTCAAAAAAATGCCCCTTCCAACATTCAGTTTCTGATTACCAAGGGTTTAGGACATAATAAAGTATACAAAACAGCAGAAGTAATGGATCAAATCATGGCGTTTTTGACCCCTTCCAAGTAGATCATTTTTATTTTTTAGCCGAAAGCTATAATATTGCATCACAGATAAATAAAAGTGTAGCCATACAACTTAGCTTATCTTAGCGTATAAATAGTTGATTTTCAATATATAAATAACCCGAAGGAGCGGTTTGAGCTATGTCAAAGAACTTATTAATTGTGGAGTCGCCTGC
>CAZAOF010000104.1:0-5395 GCA_964486665.1 uncultured Sediminibacterium sp. | reverse complement strand
ATAGATTATCAAAACGATAATCTATTTTAGTATCTGGGAAGGGCGCTTCGGGATGCGTTGTAGCCAGGTATACAGTATACATACCTGCATTACGTCCAAATTCCATGTCAGACATTCTATTACCCACCATGATTGATCTAGTTAAATCAATATTTGGGAAGGTGGCTTTTGCTTGAAAAGCCATTCCTGGTTGAGGTTTTCTGTTGGGCGAATCATTGTCTAGATCTGGACAATAATAGATGCCATCAATTCTTCCGCCTACATCTACAATCTTATTGGTCATGTTCAAATGAATAAGATCAAGATCGGCTGATGTCATCAGTCCTTTTCCTATTCCTTTTTGATTTGTAGTGATGACAATGGTAGAGAATTTTTTTGCTAGGATAGGCAGGGCCATTAAACTCTCTGGGTAGAATTCAAACTCAGACCAATTACGGATATAGTCCTCCTTTTTTTCTTGATTTAAAACACCATCTCTATCCAAAAATAAAGTCCAACTACTATTGATATCTAAATTAGGTAACATCTATTTGCCGAAAATATTTTCTTCTACCAATTCACAAATAATATGACCAACTAATATATGTGCTTCTTGAATTCTTGGTGTAGTAGAAGAGGGGATGTTAATTAAAAAGTCGCTTAATTCTTTCATAGCTCCACCTGCAGTACCAGTAAATCCTACAGTAACAACACCAATCTTTTTAGCCATCTCAAAAGCTTTGACAATATTACCAGAGTTTCCAGAAGTACTTATGCCCACTAATACGTCACCAGGTTTTGACAGCCCTTCTAGCAACCTCGCATAAATTACATCATAACTATAATCATTTGCAACAGCAGTTAAATAGGAACTGTTGCAATGAAGTGCATCAGAAGGTAAAGCTTTTCTATCTTTATAAAATCTCCCAGAAAATTCAGCAGCAAGATGTTGTGCATCAGCAGCACTTCCGCCATTTCCAGCAAAATAAACCGCATTTCCTTGTTTAAAAGCATGGGTAATAGCAAGTACAATTTTTTCTATTTCTTTAACCAATTGTTCATCTTTCAATAAAGCTTGCTTTACTTGTATCGATCCTTCTATGATGGATTGTATTTGTGGTATGGACATATGCTAATTGTATTAAAGTTGTTGGTACAAAGTTAAAAAAGATTCCCTCATTTGCTCCCAACTATACTTTTTCTTTTCATTGATTAAATGAGGCATAAAATGATCTGTACCTCTTTCATATAGTTTTAAAATACCTTCTGCAATTGATTTTACATTTGGCGAGACAACCAATCCTACTTTATCATGCGGAACCGTATCAGCTAGTCCACCAACATTGGTCACAAGCATTGGTTTTAAAAAATGATATGCCATAGGAGTAACACCGCTTTGTGTCGCGTTCTTATAAGGCTGTATGATAAAATCAGCTGCAGAAACGTACAATTTTACTTCCTGCTCCCCAATATATTGATTGTAAACACTAACACAATCAGATAAACCCAAGTTTTCGATTTGTGTTAAATAGGGTTCAGGTGCCTCATAAAATTCACCGGCAATCACTAATTTAATTCCTGCTGCTTTCACTGCAGGGTCAGCCATTGCATCTAATAATAAATCCAATCCTTTGTATGCCCTTACAAATCCAAAAAACAAGATTACCTTATCATTACTATTCAGATGAAGTGTTTTTCTTGCAAGATCCTTATCCATCGCATCTCCAAAATGATCATAAATTGGATGTGGTGATACACAGCTAGGTTTATTTGTAAAGGTTTTTACATCTTTTTGTACTTTATTACTCATAGTTAAAAACCCATCCACGCCACCTACAAAATATTTTGTAAAAAAATGATCACCAAGTCTTTTTTCATGCGGGATCATATTATCCACTATAGCAATTACTTTAGTATGTTTATTCCACTTTACAATCCTTAAAATAGTGCCAAGACAAGGCCCCATAAATGGGATCCAATAACGTACAATAATTAGATCAGGTTTTTCACGTTTGATGCGAAAGCCAACTTTGAGCCAATTCAACGGGTTAATTGAATTGATGGCAACTTCAATTTTGAGTTGCTTTGGTGCTGGATCTGATGAATATTGTGTAGTTCCAGGAAATAAAAATCCTGGATACTGCAACGAAAAAGTACAAAGTTTGGTTTGTATACCGGATGCTATAAAACAAGTAGCTAGTTTTTCATCAAACGCAGCAAGGTTGCCCCTTAATGGCCATGCTGGCCCCATGATGATCAATTGATCTACCATCCTTGTTTCTCCTCAATTAAATAGGTATTCCTATCAGCAGCACTTCGGTTCATAATTTCTGCAATAAAACCAGCTAGAAACAACTGTGTTCCAATTAACATTGATGTTAAAGCAATATAAAATGCTGGTTTATTCGTAACACTAGTAATAGGATCCATAAATTTGCCAACGATGATATAAACAACAGAAGCAAAACCTAGTAAAAAAAATAGGGTGCCTATTAAACCAAAAAATTGCATCGGTTTTTTGCCAAATTTTGACAGAAACTGAATGGTTAATAAGTCTAAAAAACCATTGACGAATCTTTCCCAGCCAAATTTAGTGTGCCCGTATTTTCTTGCTTGATGTTGCACCACTTTTTCACCAATTTTTTTGAATCCAGCCCACTTAGCAAGGATTGGTATATAACGATGCATCTCTCCAAAAACTTCAATACTTTTTACCACTTTTAATTGATAAGCTTTGATACCACAATTAAAATCATGCAACTTAATACCAGAACTTTTACTTGCAACGGCATTGTATAATTTAGATGGAATGTTTTTAGTCAATGTGTTATCAAATCTTTTCTTCTTCCAGCCACTCACTAAATGGAATCCTTGTTCACTAATCATTTTGTAAAACTCAGGAATCTCATCTGGGCTGTCTTGTAAGTCTGCATCCATTGTCATGACCATTTCTCCCTGAGCAGCTTTGAATCCCTCGTTTAATGCTGCAGATTTTCCATAATTGCGTTGGAATTTTATAGCTTTTAATGAGCTATACTGACTGCGCAATTGTGTAATCACTTCCCAACTTTCATCGTCACTACCATCATCAATCATAATCACTTCGTAAGTGAAATGGTTAGCCTCCATTACGCGATGAATCCATGCCATTAATTCTGGTAAGGATTCGGCTTCATTAAATAAAGGTATAACAACGGAAATCTGCATAAAAAATTATTGAGCTGTGTCTTGTTTAAATGGATCAACTGGGTTTTTCTTAGCAACGCCAGCGCCAATCAATGAAGCCAATGCACCCATTACGCCTGTTCCAATGAGTACACCGCCTATAGCGAAGGGTAAAAAGAACTTTCTTGTCATAGTCATTGCTTGTTCAATGATCTCATCCGTCATTTGAGGATTTTTTTCCATTTCAACTCTTGACATGTCTATAATTTTATCGATCATGTCTGGGAAAAGTACTTTTAAAGATAGGGCAGTATAAATGACAGTTATTACAATCAATACAGCAGTGGTTTTAAAACCATGTGCAAATATATTTCCAAAACTTACATTGTTATTGTTTTGGTTAGCATAAACAATATTTCCGTAGATGATTCCACCAATAATAACTGCGTAACTTACCCAGTTTAATTCTTTTACAGTATAAAGATTAAATACATAAATAATAATACTGAATAAGATAGAGAATGCGCCTAATATTGCGCCTTTAACGATATGTGATGTGACTTGTTTTTCCATGATTGTTTTAATAAATGAGGGGTGAAAGTAATTGAATAGATTAATGAGTTGTTAAAAGGTTTAATTGACCTTTTGCGAAAGTGCCAATCACTTTTCCTTTGAATGTTTTGTCCCAGAAGGGACTATTGGCTGATTTGCTTTTAGAATTTGATTTTGTTGGCGTAAAACTTTCCTGACGATTAAATAAGGTAAGTTCTATCTCACTTCCTTCTTGTATTGTTTTAGAACCAAGATTAAATATTTGTCTTGCATTGTTTGACAACAAATTTGCAATAGCATCGTCACTAAGTGACGGCAATAATTGATTGATAGTTGAATAGGTTGTTTCTATAGATGCGATACCTGCTTTAGCATATTCAAATTCTATTGTTTTGCCATCCCAGTCCTGTGGTTGATGATGTGAACTAATACAATCTACTACACCACGTTCAACCGCATTCAATAAAGCTTCTTGATCTGCCTTTGTTCTTAAAGGAGGATACACTTTTAACAAGGTATCGTAGGTATTTAAATCTGTTTCGTTAAAATATAAGTGGTAAGGTGTAACACTACATGTCACTGCTAATCCAGCAGATTTTGCAGCATCAATTAGTGCTATGCCTTTTGCCGTACTCACTCCTGTTATGTGTAATTTGGAATTGGTATATTTTAATAATTCGATATCTCTAGCAATCATTAATTCTTCTGCAATTGCAGGTATACCAGGTAAGCCAAGTTGTGTTGAAGTAATCCCTTCATTCATTAATCCTAAACTTCCTAAGCTTTTATCAATAGGCATTTGAATAACTACTCCGTCAAATGTTTTTACATATTGTAAAGCCTTTAAAAATAATAGGGTAGACTGAACAGGATACAAACCGTCACTTGATGCAACTGCACCTGCTTGATGCATGTCTATCATTTCTGCTAAATCTTTTCCTTCTATTTTTTTGGATAATGCACCAATGGGTAAAACATGAATTGGTAATTGGTGATTCTGTTGTACAATGTAATTGACTTGTGCTTTATTGTCAATCACTGGTTGTGTGTTTGGAACAACAAAAACTGTTGTAAAACCTCCTGCTTGAGCTGCTGCAGCACCAGTAATCAAAGTTTCTCTGTGTTCATATCCTGGATCACAGAAATGGGTAAATGGATCCACCCAACCGGTGCTTACAATGGTGCCTGGAATATCTATTATATGATCTGCAGATCCGGTAAAATGATCTTGTATCGATACCAACACTGCGTCTTGAAGAAGAATATCTTTTACTTTGCCATTAAATGGTGATTGCTTATCTGCAATTTTGACTTGCCTGAGGAGAATTGTCATCGAGTCAATGAATTTCGTGCAATATAACTCGTTTTTCTCTATTTAGGGGTATATTTGCGCCCAAAAAAACGAGTCCAAGGATAATTACGGGTGGTAGCGCAGTCCGGTAGCGTACACGTCTGGGGGGCGTGTGGTCGCAGGTTCAAATCCTGTTCACCCGACCAAAAAAGAAACCACAGCCGCAACAAAGTTGCGGCTGTTTAGTTTTAAGAATGAGCAAATCAAGCTTGCTTGTATTTGCGAGTGAATAAAACTAAACTAAGACATCGAGCGAAGCGAGAAGGCTGTGGTTTTATGCTTTTAAAGCGAGGGTGCTAGGATTCAGCGACTACAAGGAGCTACATCTTTTAATTCAAATGTGCTAGG
>CAZAOF010000103.1:0-5410 GCA_964486665.1 uncultured Sediminibacterium sp. | reverse complement strand
ATTAGGGGTTCTTTTTTGCCTTACGGCCATACTCATTTTTTGAAATTTCTATTTTAGAATAATTTCCTAAATGTCATAACGCTCTTTCAATATATGCAAGTGATGTAGTGCATGGCCAAAAATAATGAATCCAATCGCATTTACTGAAATCTCATGACCATTACCATTTCCTTTTGTCTTTAATTGATCTGGGGTGAATGATGCAAATAGTAAATTAGTTGCTTGTCTCACAGTTCTCCATTCAATTAACATGTCTTTCCAATTTCGGTGACTCGCGTCTCCATTGGCAGCATAGCTATTTTCGTCAAATCCTGGTAATGCAGTTTTATCTTGTCTCGCTATCGCAAGCGCACGGTAGGCAAAAATTCTTTCGGTATCAATGACGTGTTGAAACATTTGTTGAATCGTCCATTTCTCCGGACCATAAGCATATTTTATTTTTTCAAGAGGTATGGCATTCCAAGAATCAACTAGTCTGTCATGATACTGTTTAACTAATATTTCATAATCTTTACCACTCGTATAATTGATATAAGTTTGATAAAATGGAGCGTACTCTGTTGTGCTTGGTCTAGACATTTGTATGGGTTATTTTTTATTTTTTTTAGATTGGTAATTAGCTGCATTTTGAATACATAGCGCTGCATTAATAATGCCCCCATGTTTACTGATTGCTGCTAAAGTCTTTTCTTGGTCTCTATTTGGGATAGTAAATGGTGCATCTGCATCAATAGGTTTCCAGTAACTTTTGAGGATAATTTCTTTTATTTCTGTTGCATTCAATTTTGGGAAATAGGCACGGATTAATCCAGCAATATGGCTAACGATTGGCGCCGACATACTTGTACCGTTTAAAAAGCCATAGGATTCATTAGGTAAAGATGAATATATTTTAAAACCAGGGCTTAAAATATCTACCACCTTATTGCCATAGTTGCTAAAATCTGTTAAAATACTTTCGCCAATGAATGGATCGCTACTTGCACCTACAGTAATGACATTACTTGCAGTGTCTTTAAACAAATTAGAGTAGGGGTTAGGATAAACCGACTTTGTATTTAAGTCGTAAAACTCA
Organism: uncultured Sediminibacterium sp.; assembly: GCA_964486665.1. Classification (GTDB taxonomy): domain Bacteria; phylum Bacteroidota; class Bacteroidia; order Chitinophagales; family Chitinophagaceae; genus Sediminibacterium. The sequence goes on along the minus strand of CAZAOF010000103.1, from coordinate 4,335 downwards.
TTACCAGCCGAATGGATGATAAGCACATCTTTTGAAGCAGCATACCTTATCGCACTATCTACCCAAGCTTGTTCAGGTGAAAAAGATTTACCAAAACTCATGTTGATCACAGTTGCGCCGTTATTAACAGCATATCGAATGCCCAAGGCAATATCCTTATCATATTCGTCGCCATCAGGTACAACTCTAACGCCCATAATACGAATAGCATTGTTATTATTTTTTGACGTTGATGGATCTCTAAGACCAGCAGCTAAACCAGCAACATGAGTGCCATGTTTGGCATCAGGGCCCATGATATTGTTGTTGCCATAAAACCGATCAGTTAAATCTTCATATCGGTCTTGTATAATATTTTTTCTAAGGTCTTCTGGTTCATTGTCAATGGAGGCAGCTGCTTTTTCTTTCCCTTCAATGTAGTCGGTCAAATCATGTAAAATAGATTTGTGCCCATTTGATCTGTCAATACCTAATGCTAGCAATGTTCTTAGGTAAGAGATTTTTGTATCAGCTGTTAATTTAGCAATGGGTTGGTAGTTTTCTAATTTTTCTGCGTTAAAATTACTGTCTTCGATTTCACGAAGTATAATTGAACCCATTTTAACTAGCGCATTCTTGGCCATTTTGAGGAATGCTAAATTAGCAGCATCCTCCTCTGTGAAAACAATTTCAGCAGCAGCTTTTTCCCAAATTTTGTAAGCATACTTCTTTTGACTATCCCAAGATGTGCTGTCTAGATTTTGCTGTTTAAATTCACTTTTATAACGGTGGTATATTCTTGATTTCTCATCAGATGCTTTACCTATATTTTGTCCATTTTTGTTTCCAAGAAAATTCCATCCATATACATCGTCTACATAGCCATTTTTGTCATCGTCAATTTGATTACCAGGTATTTCTTTTGGATTGCGCCATAAAATTGGTTTAAGCTGTGTGTGAAGGGTATCAATGCCTCCATCTAAAACTGCAATGATGACTGGGTTAGGCTTTAGTTTTAAGTCATTTAAAATTTGATGCGCTTTGTATAAACTTACGCCATGAACACTGTCTTTTTCTAGATCCTTCCAATGCCAATATTTCGAATCCTGCCCCCAAACTTGTTGGAGGCAGATACACATGAATAAAGTGAAGCCATATCTAAACATAGGACAAATTAAAAATCAAATTTAATACCTTGAGCAAGCGGTAATTGGGTGCTCCAATTAATGGTGTTGGTTTGTCTGCGCATATAGGCTTTCCATGCGTCAGAACCACTTTCTCTTCCTCCTCCAGTTTCCTTTTCGCCACCAAATGCGCCACCAATTTCAGCGCCACTAGTGCCGATATTTACGTTAGCAATGCCACAGTCACTTCCTTTAACAGATAAGAATAACTCTGATTCTCTCATATTCAAAGTCATAATTGCAGAGGACAATCCTTGAGGAACACCATTTTGTATTTCAATAGCTTCTTCTATTGTTTTGTATTTTAATAAATATAAAATAGGAGCAAATGTTTCGTGTTGAACAATCTGATACTGAGGTTTTGCTTCGGCAATACATGGTTTAACATAACAACCACTTTCATATCCTGCACCTTCCAATACACCACCTTCAACTACAAATTTTCCTCCTTCTTTTTTACAAGCTTCAATTGACTCTAGGTACATTTTAACAGCATCTTTGTCAATCAATGGCCCCATGTGGTTATTGCTATCTAAAGGATTCCCAATTTTAATTTGTTGGTAGGCTTTCACTAATTTTTCTACAAATTGGTCATAGATTTTTTCATGGATAATCAATCTTCTAGTACTAGTACATCTTTGTCCAGCAGTACCAACAGCCCCAAACACCGCGCCAATTAATGACATATCTAAGTCAGCATGTTCTGTTATTATAATAGCATTATTACCACCTAATTCTAAAATGGTTTTACCTAAGCGGCCAGCCACTTCTTTATTTAATTCCTTGCCCATGCGTGTAGAACCAGTTGCAGATATCAATGGTATTCTCGTATCCTTACTCATCCATTCTCCCACTTCGCGTCCACCTTGTATTAAATTGTTTACACCCTCTGGTACTTCATTGTCGGCAAATACTTTTTCTACAATTTTTTGAATGGCATTACCACATAATGGGGTTTTTTCACTCGGCTTCCAAATCGTCACATTCCCACAAACCCATGCTAAAGCTGCATTCCAACTCCAAACAGCTACAGGAAAATTGAAGGCAGATATAATTCCAACAATACCCATTGGGTGCCATTGCTCATACATTCTGTGAGAAGGTCTTTCACTATGCATGGTCAAGCCATAGAGTTGTCTAGACAAGCCTACAGCGAAATCGCAGATATCAATCATCTCTTGTACTTCTCCTAATCCTTCTTGTAAACTTTTTCCCATTTCATAGCTCACTAATTGACCTAATGCATCTTTATCTTTTCTCAATGCTTCTCCCAATTGTCTTACTACTTCACCTCTTTTAGGAGCAGGCCAATTGCGCCAAATTAAAAAAGCATTTTGTGCAGTTGATATCATTTGTTCATAGGCTGCTTTATCTGTCGTAGCGACTGCGCCAATTAATTGATTGTCCACTGGAGAAAATGACAAGATCAATTCTCCCTTACTCTTAATCCATTCTGCGCCAGTTGATGTGCCTTCGTTTTCTTTTTGAATTTGAAGCTGTTGTAAAAATTGCATTTTTATTTTTTTATTTTTTCAATAATATTGGTAGTCGAAAATCCTTCCACAATAGGGTTGATGATTACTTTCCCACCATTCGCAATCACTTCTTTTGCACCAACGATGGTGTCGATGGTGTAGTCTCCACCTTTCACAAGCACATCCGGTAGGAGGGCTTTGATTAAATCCAAAGGAGTATCTTCTTCAAACACAACCACAGCATCCACCAAGACTAAGTTTGCTAATACAATAGCCCTGCTCGATGTGGAATTGATTGGACGTTCAGGACCTTTTAATCTTTTAACACTTGCATCACTGTTTAGTCCTACTAATAGATAGTCTGCTTCTTTGGCTGTTTGTGCTAATGAAAACAAGTGTCCTGGATGGAGTATGTCAAAACAGCCATTTGTGAAAGCAACCTTTTTGCCGGTTACTTTGCAAGCCTGCATAAATGCTTTTGCTTGCTCTAGGTTCATGATTTTTTGATCTATCTTATCCACTGCTCGCATCTTACTTAACTTGTTTATTGATGATTGGTAACAAAATTAAACTTACTCCCCCTAATACAATGACGATTAAAAACTGTGAGAACCATTGTAAAGTACCATTGGCAAGTCCTAATGTATAATCTACTCCATTTAATTCTAAGACTTTTGCCATAAAATAGGCATAAGCACCAATGCCACCAGGCGTAAGGATCATGCCAATACTTGCATAGGCTAAACAACTGATCGCTGTGGCAAAACTACTTTCCGTTCCTGCCGTAGCGTGTAGACCAACATAGGTGGCCAATAAATATAAAAACCAGATACCAAATGAGTATAGAAAAAACAATTTCTGTTGTTTTAATTTGGTGGCACTGATCACGCCCTCCCATATTCCTTTAGCGATGTTTTTTACAGAACCAATCATCTTGGGAATGCTTTTTCTAAAAATAAAAATGAGTAATGATAGGATCACAAAAGCGCCCACTAATAAATATAAAGTCCAGCTATTTTCGTTGCTACTGACTGCTGGTGCAGTAGTCTGATTCTTTAATTGATTCCATCCGGCTTCGATGACATTAAATTGCAGCCCAAGCGCCATTAAAAAAACGATCCCCAAACTGATTACGTCAAAAGCTCTTTCAGCGACAATAGTGCCAACGATTTTTTCTGCTGGAACCTTTTCGTACTTAGCCAATAGGGTACATTTGAGCACTTCTCCAAGTCTTGGTATGGCCAAATTGGCTAAATAGCCTATCAACACGGCTAAGTAGGTATTGCCAATACTTGGTTTATAACCTAGAGGCTCCATAATTAAACGCCATCTTAAAGCACGTAAAAAATGCGAAAATCCAAGGATCAGGAACACAGGGAAAATGACCCAAAGTTTAGATTGCTTTAAAGCAAGCGTGAATTTAGTCCATTCTTCGGCCGGAATTTGATGTAAACTCCACCATATCAAGGCGATACCAAGTAGAAAAAAGAACCCGATTTTAAGAAACTTGCCCATTTTTTAAGGTTTCAGTTGCCACGCAATTTACAACCTATTGTCTATAATATGCCTGACAATGTCCTAATTCTTAGCCAATTATAGGGTTTTAAAAAGTCCTTTAAAAGCCGTACCTTTGCCAACTCGTAGAGGGTACTTAGTTAAACTTTAAAAGGAATGTCAGAAAAAAAACGAATCTTATA
>CAZAOF010000102.1:0-5486 GCA_964486665.1 uncultured Sediminibacterium sp. | reverse complement strand
TAAGAGAGATCTATGCAGGCAATGATTTAAGAGCAGCAGTCTTGCATGAAGCAGAGCGTTTAGAGGGATCTATTCGTAACACTGGTATTCACGCAGCTGGTATCATCATTGCACCGAGTGACTTAACCGAAATTATGCCTGTGGCCACGGCCAAGGATTCTAATTTATGGGTGACGCAAATTGAAGGCTCTGTGATTGAGGAAGCTGGTGTAATTAAAATGGACTTCTTGGGTTTAAAAACCCTATCCATTTTGAAAACTGCTTTGCAATTGATCAAGCAAAACCACGGAGTTACCATTGATTTGGATACCATCCCTTTAGACGACGAAGCTACTTTTCATTTATACCAACGCGGCGAAACCAATGCCACATTCCAATTTGAGAGTGTGGGTATGCAAAAATATTTACGTGAATTAAAGCCCGATAAATTTGCCGATTTAATTGCCATGAACGCCTTGTACCGACCAGGTCCTATTGCGTATATCCCCAACTTCATTGAACGTAAACACGGACGTGAAGCCATTCAATATGACTTACCTATCATGGAAGAAATATTGGCCGACACTTATGGTATTACGGTGTACCAAGAGCAGGTAATGCTACTCAGTCAAAAGATTGGTGGCTTTACCAAAGGAGATGCGGATGTTTTGCGTAAGGCAATGGGTAAAAAGCAAAAGTCGGTACTGGATAAAATGAAAGCGCAATTTGTGGAAGGCGCCATGAAGAATGGTCATCCAGAAAAAGCATTGGATAAAATTTGGACAGACTGGGAGGCTTTTGCACAGTATGCCTTTAACAAATCGCACTCTACTTGTTATGCTTATGTAGCGTATCAAACTGCTTATTTAAAAGCACATTATCCTGGTGAATACATGTCAGCTGTGTTAAACCACGCTGGCAGTATTGATAAAATCACCTTCTTTATGGAAGAGTGTAAACGCATGGGCATAAAAGTGTTGGGGCCAGATATCAATGAATCTTTACAAGGTTTCTCTGTCAACAAAAATGGAGAAATCCGTTTTGGCCTAGGTGGATTAAAAGGTGTTGGTGAAGCAGCAATTGAAGCCATTATTTTAGAACGTAATAAAGGCGGACATTTTGAAAACATGATTGATTTTATCAAACGTGTATTGTCAAGAGCGGTAAATAAAAAATCTTTAGAAAGCTTAGCCTACTCAGGCACTTTTGATTGTTTCCCAGAATACCATCGTGCACAATATTTTCATACTGGAGATGGCGATCGTACCAATGGCATGGAAAAATTAATTTCCTACGCGCAAGCCATCCAATCCATGACAACGGGTACCACCAATACTTTATTTGGAGATTTACCTTCTGCCATGCAAGTACCCATTCCTAAATTGGCAATTTGCGAGGAATGGACTTTAACAGAGAAGTTGGATCATGAGAAAGATATTACTGGTATGTTCATGAGTGGTCATCCATTAGATCATTTTAATTTTGAATTAAAGCATTACGCTTTTACGCCAATCAATGAATACAACGAAGTCAAAGATAACTTGATTAATTTCCCAAATAACTTAGGTAAAAACTTTAAACTTGCAGGACTAGTAACTGAAGTACAACATAGGATCACTAAGACGGGCAAGAACTTTGGATCTTTTGCGATTGAAGACTTTACAGGCAAAACAGACTTTATTTTATGGAGTGAGGATTATGTAAAATTCCAGAACTATTTAGAAGTGGGACAAAAGGTTTGCATCAATGGTTCATTCAGAAACAGGTTCAATCAACCCAATAATTTTGAGTTTAAGTTACAGACCATGTCTCTTTTAGAAACAGTGAAGCAGCTCCAAACCCGAACGGTTGAAATTAGTTTACACCCTGCCAACTTAAGAGCGGACATGATTGAATTTTTGGAAAAGAATATCAAAGAAAATCCAGGTAGAACTTCGCTAAAAATTACCTTTGTAGAACCAAGAGAGCAACTTGCTGCAAGTTTATTGACTATTGACAAAGGTTTTTTAGTGAATGACGACTTTGTGCAGTTTCTTGACCTTAATCCCGAATTAAATGTGCAAGTGAAACTAGCCGGTTAATTAATTGTCCCCATTGGACTAGTTTTAAGTGGAAAAGTCAAGATGGCAGATATTAAAGATTGGAACTAATTTTGCATGACTAATATTAACAACAAGAAAATTTAAAATATACAATTATGGCATTAGAATTTACAGACGCGAACTTTCAACAAACAGTGATTGAAAGCGACAAACTAAGTGTGATCGATTTTTGGGCAGAATGGTGTGGGCCATGTCGTGCAATTGGTCCAGTTATCGAGGAATTAGCTGTACAATATGAAGGCAAAGTGAACATTGGAAAAGTAAACGTGGATGTAAACCCAACACTTAGCATGAATTTTGGCATCACATCTATCCCTGCTATCCTTTTTGTAAAAGGTGGTCAAGTGGTAGACAAGCAAATTGGTGCAGTTCCAAAAGCAGTTTTAGACAAAAAGATTCAATCTCATATGTAATTCAAAAGCATATTTCATCGAAATCCCGCTCAATCATTTGAGCGGGATTTTTTATGCTTCCCAATCAAAAAATAACAATAATTTAATTACCTTTCTGCCCTAAATTAACCGCATGGAAAGATTTCAAGGCTTAATAGGCATTGTACTAATATTATTTATCGCTTTTTTATTTTCAAATAATAAAAAAAGAATCAATTACCGTTTAGTATTTAGTGGCTTAGCCCTTCAATTAACCATCGGTGTTCTAATCCTTAAAATTCCAGTAGTAACCAGCTTTTTCCAAGTGATTGGAAGAGGAATGGGTAAAATTGAGGAGTTTGCGCGCCAAGGCGCTGCTTTCGTATATGGTGGGGTTGCGGCAATGGGCCCAGCTGGAGCGACAGATTTCACCAACGGAGGTTTTGTTTTTGCCTTTAACGTAACGGCTACCATTATCTTAGTTTGTGTGTTAGTAGCCTTATTTTACCATTTTGGGATCATGCAACGAATTATCTCTGTCATTGCTAAAGCCATGAATTTTATTATGCGCGTGAGTGGTGCTGAAGCATTAAGTAATGTGGCAAGTGCCTTTGTGGGACAAGTTGAGGCGCAAGTGATGATCCGCCCTTATCTACCTACTATGACTAAAAGTGAAATTTTAGCAAGTATGAGTGGAAGCTTAGCTTGTATAGCTGGTGGTATCTTAATTGTATACGCAAATATGGGTGCACAAGCAGGAATGGATTTAGCCCCTAAATTAATCACTGCAAGTTTGATGGCAGCACCAGGTGCGTTGGTGATTGCGAAAATCCTTTTCCCAGAGACGGAGACCTCTCAAACAATGGGTAAAGTCACTTTAGAAGTAAAAAGTCAGTATAGTAATACAATCGACGCTATAACACATGGCGCTGGTGACGGTTTCAAAATTGCCATGAATGTAATTGCGATGTTGATTGGTTTTATCGCATTAATTGCATTGGTTGATTGGACTTTATTAAAAATTGGCCACCTTTTTAGTGCCAATTTAGATTTGAGCTTGAATTATATTTTTAGTAAACTATTTTATCCAATGGCATGGGCAATGGGTATTCCAAATGTAGATGTGCAAAATGCTGCAACTCTTTTAGGTCAAAAATTAACCATCAATGAATTTGTTGCCTTTAAAAGTTTAACAAGTAAAGTGATCCCAATTGTAACAGAAAAAGGTTTGTTGATTGTAAGTATCGCCATCTGTGGTTTTGCTAATTTCAGTAGTGTAGGTATGTTGATTGGCGGGATTGGAGAATTAGCTCCTTCACGCCGTAAAGACTTAGCTGAATTAGGCCTTAAAGCGCTTTTAGCAGGAACATTGGCTTCTTATTTATCCGCAAGTATCGCTGGTATTTTACTTGGATAAAGACTATATATTTACCTTATTAATAGCTTAGTAAATAGACCTTAAACAGAAAATGATATTCTAAGGTTATTGACTAACTTTGTGGCCTAATTTCACGTCTATGAACCAGGCACAAATTCAAGTATTGGTAGATGCACAAGAAGAGCCTACCTTAAAAGCAATCGGCCAAAAAATCATTCAAAACGAACGCATCAGCTTTGAAGATGGTGTTGCTTTGTTTGAAAAAGCTTCACTCCCATTTGTTGGTGCTTTAGCCAATTGGAAGCGAAACGAATTGCATGGAGACAATACTTATTTTAACCGCAATTTTCATATCGAACCAACCAATGTTTGTGTCTTCTCTTGTAAGTTTTGTTCCTACTCAAAATTATATGCACATAAAGAAGAAGGCTGGGAATTAACGATTGATCAAATGATGGATATTGTTCGTTCTTATGACGGCAAACCAGTTACAGAAGTTCATATAGTTGGAGGTGTACACCCTAAATTAACTTTGTCTTTTTTCTTAGATTTAATGCGTGCTATTAAAGCGCACCGTCCTGAATTACATATTAAAGCATTCACACCTGTTGAATTGGATTACATGTTCCGAAAAGCAAAAGTATCTGTAAAAGAAGGCATGCGTTTAGCTCACGAAGCTGGATTGGATTCTTTACCAGGTGGCGGTGCAGAAATATTTCATCCCGATGTGCGTACCATCATTTGTGATGACAAAGTGGATGCAAATGGATGGCTAGAAATTCACCAGACAGCGCATGAATTAGGCATGCATAGTAACGCAACTTTATTATATGGTCATATCGAAAAATATGAGCATCGTGTAGATCATATGGAACGCCTTAGACAACTACAAGATCAAACTAAAGGCTTCAATACTTTTATCCCATTGAAGTTCCGTAATAAGGACAACGAAATGAAGGATGTCCCAGAATCTACTATGTTAGAGGACTTGAAAATGTATGCTATATCTAGATTATACCTTGATAACTTCCCACACATCAAAGCCTACTGGCCAATGTTAGGAAGACAGGTTGCACAGTTAACATTAAGCTATGGGGTGAATGATATAGATGGTACAATTGATGATACCACTAAGATTTATTCTATGGCTGGCAGTGAGGAGCAAAATCCAGCGATGTCAACTTTGGAATTGGTTCGCTTAATTAAGCAAGCAAAAAGAACCCCAATTGAAAGAGGTACTTTATACAATGTAATCCAAGATTTTAGTTTGATAGATGAAGCGGCAATTGAAGCTTAAGGTGAATTATTGATCCTACTCAAGTAAAAATATGCTACCAATTAGCATTCTGCTAATCCAATTGGGATTTGAATTGCTAAGCCTCCATCTGCAGTTTCCTTGTATTTGACATTCATATCCAATGCGGTTTGCCACATGGTGTGAATTACTTTTTCTAAACTCACCAACGCATAATCGGGTTTACTTTGTAATGCCAATTGTGCAGCTGTAATGGCTTTAATAGCACCCATTGTGTTTCTTTCGATACATGGTATTTGCACTAATCCACCCACCGGGTCACAAGTTAAACCTAAGTGATGCTCCATGGCAATCTCTCCCGCCATTAATACTTGACGTTGGTTACCTCCTAATAATTCTGT
>CAZAOF010000101.1:0-5523 GCA_964486665.1 uncultured Sediminibacterium sp. | reverse complement strand
CAGCTGGTGCCAATTGCGTGATGATGGGAAGTATTTTTGCAGGTACCGAAGAAAGCCCTGGTGAAACAATTATTTACGAAGGAAGAAAATTCAAAGGATACCGTGGTATGGGTAGCATTGGCGCCATGTCACAAGGAAGTGGCGATCGTTATTTTCAAGAAGGCGCAGATGCTAAGAAATTTGTACCAGAAGGCATTGAAGGTCGTGTTGCTTACAAAGGTACTTTAGGAGAAATCATTTATCAATTTGTGGGTGGATTAAAAGCAGGTATGGGCTACTGCGGCGCTAAGACCGTGAAGGATTTACAAAATGCCACTTTTGTTCAAATCACGAATGCAGGTATGAGAGAGAGCCATGCACATGATATTGATATCACGAAAGAATCTCCAAATTACAGCAGAAAATAAGGCAACCCTTTTAAATTGATACAATGCGTAAACTTTGTTTACAAATCCTTTGTTTGTTTTCACTCGGATTATTTACCACGAGTAAACTAAACGCACAGGATAGTACCAAAGCCGCATTGCAAATTAGTATTTTAACTTGTGCACCAGGCGAGGATGTTTACACCGCATGGGGACATACCGCCATACGCATCATTGATTCAACTAAGCAGACCGATATCGTATTTAATTTTGGGACCTTTGATTTTGATACTCCTAATTTTTTAGCACATTTTGTAAAAGGCAACTTGAACTATTTTTTATCTGCGGACTACTTTCAAAATTTCATATTAGCTTACCAATACGAAGGAAGAAGTATTAAAGAACAAGTACTCGTATTAACAGCTGAGGAAAAATTGAAATGGCAAAAAGCCTTGCTAAAAAACCTAGAAGGAAACAATCGCTATTATTTATACAATTTCATTACAGACAATTGCACCACTAGAGTGAAAGATGGATTATACCAATTCACAAGCAGTACAGTGCCTGCATCCAATATTAAAAGCTTTAGAACACATGTGGTAGAAGCACCTTACCAACAAGGCATTCCATGGATTGGCCTGGGTATTGATTTGTTATTAGGTGCTGTGTCGGACGAGACACCAAGCCCTTTTCAGGCAGGCTTCTTACCCGATTTATTATACAATCAAATTGCCGTTCAACCAGCGCGTATTGCTTCTGTTCAGACTTATCAATTTAATAGCAAAGCTTCATCAAAACCTTTGGATCCAGTCTATTTTATCATTGGACTAGTGCTTATCTACTTATTTGTAAGCAAATGGAATGCAAGATGGGCTGTGCTTTCTGCAAAATTTATAGACCTCGTTTTATTGTTTGTTTTTGGAATAGGTGGTTTGCTAGTCGTTTATATGAGCTTGTTCTCATTACACACTGCATGTCATGAGAATTTTAATATTTTCTGGATACATCCATTTTATTGGATAGCATTGATTTGTTATTTTGCTCAACCTATTTGGGCAGGCTATCTTGGTCGTATATTCATTGCTGCAACAATTGGACTGATCTTAGGCAGTTATTGGCTTCCTCAATCTTTTTCAAGTTCAGTCTATATTTTAATGGGACTTGCCTTAGTCTTGAATTATCGTTTAATTAAAAGAGGGACTGATGCAAAGTACCACTAACTTAACCATACATCAGTTCGACTATGGCGTAGACCAACTCTCCTACTTTGACGTGGGTGTTGGCGAAAAAACCATTTTACTCCTTCATGGATTTGGTGAAGATCATTGCATTTGGAAAAATCAAATTGAATTCCTAGCACCTCATTATAGAGTCATTGCACCAAACTTGCCCGGCGTACAATGCAAGCCACTAGCCCAGCACCATAGCAAAGCGCCAAACATGCGCATGTATGTAGAAGTGATACATGAGTTAATGCACCATTTACATATTGAGCATTACTATATTGCAGGGCATAGCATGGGTGGCTATATTGGCTTGTCTTTTGCAGATAATTATGTAAATCATGTACAAGGTTTATTACTCGTCCACTCTACCACCTATGAAGATAACGAGGCAAAAAAAATTAGCAGGATGAAAGTGGCTGAGTTTATAGAAGAATGGGGCGTTTCTAAATACCTTGAATCAGCTACTCCTAATTTATTTGGGCAAGCTTTTAAAAAAACAAGCCCTGGTATCATTCAAGACCTCATTGATAGTGGATCAAGCATTAGCAAAGAAGCAATGATACAATTTGTTTTTGCTATGCGTAACAGAAAATCATACACCCATTTACTAAGTCAAAATAACCTGCCAGTGTGGATGATTGCAGGTGAGGATGACCTTGCTGTACCTCAACAAGATAGTGTAGCCCAAATTAATTTATTACCTTCGTCAAACAGTTTGATGCTCAAAGATGTAGGCCATATGGGTATGCTAGAAGCTCCTGAACTGGTCAACAAATTCATTCAACAATTTATAGAAACCGCCTAGCCAATATAACTAGGCCATAAAAATAAACTATGTCAAAAATTATTTTAATTACAGGTGCAAGTTCAGGATTCGGTAAGGCAATTGCTACAAGATTTGCAGCAGGTGGATGGAACTTGATTTTAACTGCACGTAGAAAAGATAAATTGGACGAGCTAGCAACTGCGCTTGAGTCTAAGCACGGAATAAAAACTTTGTGTTTAGGCTTCGACATTCAAGATAAAAAAGCTGTATTTGAAAATTTAGGGAACCTGCCCGCCGCATGGCAAGCCATCAATATATTGGTTAACAATGCAGGTCTTGCATTAGGAAGAGACTCTTTCGAAAATGCGAATTTAGAAGACTGGGAAACCATGATCGATACGAATGTGAAAGGTCTGTTATACGCTTCTAAAGCAGTCTTGCCTCAGCTTATTAAAGAGAAAGGACATATTATTAATATAGGCAGCACTGCGGGTAAAGAAGTCTATAAGGACGGCAATGTTTATTGCGCATCTAAGCATGCAGTAGATGCCATTAGCAAAGCACAAAGAATAGACTTATTGCCTTACCAAATTAAAGTGACTGCCATACATCCAGGAGCAGCAGATACTGATTTTTCTGTAGTACGTTTTAAAGGTGATGCAGAAAAGGCTAAAACTGTTTATGAAGGTTATCAACCATTAATGGCAGAAGATATTGCAGACACTATTTGGTTTGTTGCAAATACACCAGCGCATGTATGCATTAATGATTTAGTGATCACTTGTACAGCACAAGGCAACTCTACTTTAATTTATAAAGGCTAGCCGAAGTCAATTTCGGTATTGTCTCCAATATTTAAAGTACGACTCATTCCCTTCACTGCAGCGTCACTGCCAATCAATGAATTGTCTAACACTACTTCATCCAGCGAAGTAAAAGAACCAATGATACTATCTTTTACAATCGAACTTCTGATGGTTGTATTGTTGCCAATTGTTACATGAGGGCCAATGATAGAGTTTTCGATAATACATCCATCCGCAATACTTACAGGTGCAATAATGATACTATTGGTATATAACTCTGGATTAATTGCGTAACCTCCAGACTTTTTCAGCAAGACTGCATTCGTTTCTAAAAGAGTTTCTTTTTTACCGCAGTCAAACCAGTTTTTTACTTTAAAGGATTTAAAAGCCACTCCTTTTTTAATCATACAATCTAACGCATCTGTTAAATTGTATTCTCCATTTGATTTAATATTATCATTGACTAGTTGCTGAAAACAATCAAATAAAATGGCAGACTCTTTTATTTTATACAATCCAACCAAGGCATTATTGCTTTTTGGTATAGATGGCTTTTCTACCACATGCTCAATCACTCCTTCCTCATTAATTTCAGCCACACCGAATTGTCTTGGGTCGTCTACCTTTTGAACGCCCAACATACTAGTTGGACTTTCTAGTACTTCTTTAATATCATATTCACAAATGGTATCTCCTAGCGCAATAAATACTTCGTCTTCTCCAACAATATTCTTAGCCAATTGAATTGCATGCGCTGTCCCTTGACGATCGTTTTGGTAAACGAAGTGGGTGGTTAGATTAGGATAAGTCTGCTCTACATAATCTTGTATTTTCTCTCCCAAATAACCCACCACAAAAATAAATTCAGAGATGCCCTCAGCTTTTAATTGGTCGACAATAAAACTTAATATAGTCTTACCTGCAATAGGGATTAATGCCTTTGGTTGCGTATAAGTATGTGGTCTTAATTTAGCTCCTGCGCCTGCAACTGGAATAATAGCCTTCATTCAATTATTTTTTTTGGGGAGGATAAAAATAGCAAATAACTGTTAGTTAGAGCCATTTAATCCGCCCAAATATAAGAATATTGCAAAAGACGGACTAAATGTGGATATTCCTGCGCATAACTGTTGAAAGAAAGCTTTGACAAGGCCCGATAATGAATTAATTTTGTGCCATCATCTACAAAAAATCCTTATGAAAAGAGATACCCTTGTTTTCGACATTATCAATCAAGAATTAGCACGTCAAAGACGTGGCATAGAACTAATTGCTTCTGAAAACTTCACTAGTTTACAAGTAATGCAAGCAATGGGTGGCGTAATGACTAATAAGTATGCCGAAGGGTATCCTGGAAAAAGGTATTACGGTGGATGTGAAATAGTAGATAAAACAGAGCAATTGGCTATAGACCGTTTGAAAGAAATTTTTGGATTGGAGTATGCCAATGTGCAACCACACAGCGGAGCACAAGCTAATGCAGCCTTAATGTTAGCTATTTTAAAGCCAGGTGATGCAATTCTTGGATTGGATCTAAGTATGGGTGGACATTTAACGCACGGTAGTGCAGTCAATTTTTCTGGAAAAATCTATACCCCGCATTTTTATGGCGTGGTGAAAGAAACTGGATTGATTGACTATGAAATGTTAGAAAGTCAAGCAAGAACTCATAAACCAAAATTAATTATTTGTGGTGCTAGTGCGTATAGTAGAGATATTGATTATGCTCGTATTCGAAAAGTAGCTGATGAGGTAGGTGCATTTGTATTAGCAGATATTGCGCATCCTGCAGGATTGATTGCAAAAGGATTATTAAGCTCTCCATTTAATCATTGTCATTTTGTAACCTCAACAACCCACAAAACATTACGTGGACCAAGAGGTGGCGTGATCATGATGGCGAAAGACGGCGAGAATACTTTAGGATTAAAAGATGTAAAAGGAAATTTAAGATTATGGTCTAATGTGATTGACATGGCTGTATTCCCAGGCACACAAGGTGGACCTTTGGAACATGTAATTGCTGCAAAAGCAATTGCATTTGGTGAAATTTTATCAGATGAATTTATGGTGTATCAAAAGCAAGTACAAACAAATGCGAAAACCATGGCTGCAGCATTTGTAGCGAAGGGCTATGAAATTATTAGTGGAGGCACAGACAATCATTTGATGTTGATTGACTTAAGAAATAAAAATATCAGTGGTAAAAAAGCGGAGCAGGTATTAGGCATGGCAGATATCACAGCGAATAAAAATATGGTGCCTTATGATGACAAATCTGCATTTGTAACATCTGGTATCCGTTTTGGCGTAGCCGCTATTACGACAAGAGGCATGAACGAAGGACATATCCCATTTGT
>CAZAOF010000100.1:2934-5564 GCA_964486665.1 uncultured Sediminibacterium sp. | reverse complement strand
AAAATGTTTGAAGAAAATATCACCGACACCCTCGACAATTTAATCCTCCATTTTACCGCAAAGCAAGTGAAAGGAGAGATTGTGATTGTGGTGGCTGGGAAAAATGATTAATAAACAATATGGCTAATTTAATTTTTATTGGTAGCATTTTTTTGGTTTTTGTAACCATCTATATGTTGCTATTCACTAAAAATGCTACCAAGTCATATGCCGATTATGTTTTATCTTTTCTATTACTTTTACATTGCTGGTCGGTTATTTTATTTTTGATTTTATATTCCGAATACATTTTACTGTTTCCGCATGTCTTTAAAACGGGGCTTCCACTTAATTTTTTAATTGCCCCATGCTCTTATTTATATGTTAGAGCGGTTTTATTGAATGAGAAAAAATTTCAAAAACGCGATTTACTTCATCTAATTCCGTTTGTAATCGTACTTTTCAACTATATACCTTTTTATTTACTTCCTGTGAATGAAAAGCTTATTGTTATTCAAAATTCTCTAAATGATTGGCCAACTACGTTTAAATATCAAGCTGGTTTTATACCTGAAAATTTTTCAATCTTATTTAGATTGTTTTTGGCAATCATCTATCTGGTGTTGCAATGGTATTTAATTTTATCCTATAAAAAAGTACACAAGGAAAGTTCTATACAAATTCAAATTAGCAATGTTTTAAAATGGTTGAAATTATTTACAATTACTTCAACTGTTATACTTTCTGGGATTATAGGTTTTATGTTAACAATAATCTTTTTACCATCCTATTATAACGATGATTTACTGATGCAAATTCCAAGTTTGCTCGTGTCTGTTGGTTTTTTTGTTATGGCCGCCTATCTATTGACACATCCTGAAATATTATCCGGACTTCCATTTGTAAAATACAAGGAAGTGCCATCAGATGTATTGAAGGACAAAAGCTATATGTTGCCTTATTTTAATGAGGATTATAAGGCAGAAATGGAAAGGATTGTTGATTTTTTTAAAACCGAGAAACCTTTTTTGAATAAGGATTTGAATATCAATCAAGTTTCAGTGGCTTTAGGGATTCCTTCACGAGAATTGTCTTTTATCATCAATAACCATTTTGGACAGCGTTTCACCGATTTTATAAATCAATACAGAATCGAACACATTACTAAAAAAATTAATAAAGAGTATCTTTCTAATTTTACTATCGAAGCCATCGCGAGTGAAGCAGGATTCGCTTCAAAAAGCACTTTTAACCTGGCCTTTAAAAAGCACCACCAATGTACGCCATCTGAGTATTTTTCTAAATTTTAGCTTTTTACCCTTGTTTTTGCATTAAAAACAAATGAATTTCCGAAGTTCATACAGTTATTGAATACCCTATTGTGAATAGAGGGTTGCTCTATGATATTTTTGAATGTTAGCCTAGCATTTAAAAAATCCTAATATTCAATAGTATAATGTACTCGGAACCAATTGGTCGTTTTATCCTTTTGTTTGCCTTTACGGGTTTTTCAAATATTAAAGCCCAATCCATCACCCCCTATACCCTAAATAATGGGGGTGGATCAGCAGCAAGTATGGAATGGAGTATGGGGGAGTCTGTTTCCATTGCTCATTTTGCCGCTACTAATTACTTTTTAAATACTGGGTTATTGCAACCTATGACAAGTTTTGTCACGGCGATAAATGAATATGGTCCAATTGTGTTTGGTTCTCAAATTACTATCGGTCCTAATCCAACTTCTAATTTACTGCATATTAAAGCAAGGTTTAATGAAATGGGAAATCTATCAATTCAATTGATGGATGCTAAATTGGCGATTGTGTTTAAACATGAAGCGGGTAATATATTTAGCAGTTTCGAAAAGGACATTTTGATGGATCAATATGCTTCAGGTGTTTTTTATGTAAAAGTATTTTTTAAACCTAGTAATGGAATTTCTAAAACTGGTATTTACAAAATCATCAAACTTTAATTTGTTTAATTATGAAATATAAAAGAAATGATATAGAACTTTTCAATTTTCAGTATATGCAAAAGTATTATCTTATAAAACGAGGTTTGCTTTTTTTAATGCTTTTACTCTTGTTGACAAAGTCAGATGCCCAAACTGGAATAAATTTTCAAGGGGTAGCCAGAACAAATAATAATATAATACTAGCGTCACAGGACATTACCATAAAATTAAGTATCCTAAAAGGTAGTGCCATAGGTACTGCAGAATATACAGAAATAAGAAAAGTTACCACTAATGCACAGGGTTTATTCACAGCAGTGATTGGAGATACAGGTGCTATAAGTACATTAGGAAACTTCAATACTATCAATTGGAAATTGTCCCCTAAATTTTTAAAGATCGAAATGGATCCTGCAGCGGGTAATAATTTTATTATAATGGGTACCACACAGTTCCAATATGTGGCCTATGCGCAATTTGCGAAAAGTGTAGATGCGGAAAATATAGTAGGTATTTTGCCTGTTTCTAAAGGAGGAACAGGGCTTTCTACCATAGCGGAATTAAAAGCTGCTTTGGCCCTAGATAAAATAAATAATACAGCAGATATGGATAAGCCAATAAGTGCAAAAACACAAGCTGCTTTAGATTTAATATCAGTGACTGCAACTGATACTGCCCGATTCTTAAAAAGAAT
>CAZAOF010000100.1:0-2834 GCA_964486665.1 uncultured Sediminibacterium sp. | reverse complement strand
ACAGATACATCTTTCATGTTAAGTAGCCGTATAGCCAGAGATACTTTAAACTTATCCAAAAGAATAAACTTAAAAGCAAACTCAACGGAGCTTAGTTTGGGTTTAGAACTTAAAGAAAATATTTCAAATAAATCCACAGCTAGCGATTTAGGTGGAACATCGCCTAGCGACGTTTTATTTCCAACTCAAAAAGCAGTCAAAGATTATGTAACAGCCAATGCTGGAAGTGGAGGTGTGGCAGATGGCGGAATCACCAATCTTAAATTAGCTGATGGGGCAGTGACCTTTGCTAAATTCCAAAATATACCTACAAATTCGATTCTTGGTAATACGAGTTCTTCTACTACAAGTGTTCAGGCAATTGCAACAACAGGCTCGGATAATGTTGTGTTATCAACTAGTCCAACAATCAACTCGCCTATATTATTAACTCCTAATCTTGGAGCTGCAACTGCTTCAAGTATCAATAATGTGACAATTAATGGTTTTAATTTTAAAACTGAACTGCCTTCAATAACCATAACAGGTACAACATCGCTGCAAGGAAACAATACTGGTGATAATGCCATTAATACAAGATATGAAAGTCTTGCAACAAATGGTGTAGTAGATATAGTCTCTGCACAAAATATTATTGGTGAAAAATCATTTTCTGGTAATTTATACATGTCAAATTTAATTGGAGCAGGTACTAACAGCCCAACTACAATCAATTTCGCCAATGGAAGTATGATAGGGGATATTCAAAATATAAATAAGGGCAATCCTGATAATGATGGTTCTATAGATTTATATGCACCTGATGGGGCAAAATGGGTTCAGTTGAATTATGATGATATAAATTATATAGGACTAGGTTATAATAGAGCGTTTATAGAAGTTGGAGGAAATTATTGGAAATTTAAAAATACTGGTACCACCGATCTGCCTGGGGATTTAGATTTGACTGACAATCATGCTATTAATTTTATTAACTCAGGTACTACCACTCCAACTACCGATGCAAGTATTGAAAGTAGTGGACCTCAATTAAGGATTAAATCAAGGGACATTATACAAGAAATAGAAGATGATGTAGATTATGGGATTCAAATAAACTTTGCAGATAAGAGTATAATAGAATTGAAAGATGAATTTATTTACAATGGCATTATTGACACAGTAAATAAACGATTTTCTAATTACTTTTTTTCACAAAATGGTTTAAGTTTTGATTTTGTAGATGAAGTCCAAAATTTTCATAATATTTGGAATTTTTATGGTGATGAAGGTTCTAGTGGATTTCCGGGAGAAATAAATGTTCATAAAGGCGATGTAAGTATAAATGATGGAAATTTAAATTTAGTACAAGGAAAATTTAAGGCTAATAATACAATCGGAACGGAGGGTGACGTCCTTGCTATTAACAGTAATGGATTTCCCGTTTGGCAGGCACCAACAGGAGGTTTGGGAGGAGGTATTAGTTCAATAAATGGAATTTCTAGTGGAACACAAAGTTTAACTGTTGAAATATCAAACACAGCTACTGCCCCTTCAATTAATTCCGATCCAATTACATCTTTACATAGTTTAAGTTTACCAATGGCATCTGCAAATAGTGTAACAGCTGGTTTACTAAGCAAAACTGAATATGACTTATTTAATGGTAAACAAACTGCATTATTAAATCCAATCACTGGAACTGAATCAGGATCTTTTACCAGAACTAGTGGATTAATCCCATTTTTTTTCGGAAGTGAGAATACAATCACCGGAAGTGCTAATTTATATTGGGACGCCACTAATAGTAGACTTGGTATTGGCACACAAACACCCAATTATCCTGTTCAAATAAACCAAGGTGGATTAGACGAATTTGGCTTTTTAATAAGCTCGCCACCTCCTGGTGCTAAATCATACGGCTCATCTATAGGTTTTGAATCAAATGTAGGTGGAACCCCCAACTCTTATAAAGGATCTTTTCAACTAGACGCAACTGGCAATATGGTGTTTAGAACTTTACAAAGTGATCTATATTTTGATAATTTTGGAAATGGAACTACCTTTTTTAGAGTTGGGTCTGAAACAAGTAATATAAATGGGATGACTTTAGGCAATACGGGTAATCTTGAAGTTCATGGATCAATGAGGGCTTTAAGTGATATTACAACATCAGGTTCAATTAAAACAGGAATATTTGTACAAGATCAAAATAATTATGTTTATACACCCACTGCAATAATAACTGCTGCAGGCGATATGACTACCCCAGGTTCAATTACTGCACAACATGTTAGTGCAATTGGATTCACAACTACTTCTGATATCAGACTCAAGAAAAATATCATCCCATTAGAAAATGCTTTGTCTGTCATAAATAAATTAAACCCAGTTGCTTACGATAAAAAACAAAATTTATCATCTGTCGAATACTCAATTAAAGAAAGCGGTTTCATAGCACAAGAACTTCAAAAAATACTGCCAAACTTAGTATACGAATCTACAGATAAGGATAAATTATTGAGTGTTAATTATACCGCTATTATCCCAATTTTGACTAAGGGGATTCAAGAACAGCAAGCTATTATTGAAGACCAAAAGAAACGCTTAGAGGTACTTGAGAAGTTAGTTAACGATTTAATTAACAAAAAATAGTCATTGCAAGTGGCTAATAATTTTTACTACTTGTGATTATAATGATTTACTTAACTATTTTTTAATTAAATTAGCTTCTTAATTCAACATTATGAAGCAGAAGATATTTATGCTATGTTTTGCCATTTTCACATTGGCAAGCACTTTATTCGCCCAACCAGAACGTTGGCAACAACAGATCAATTATAAAATTGATGCTG
>CAZAOF010000099.1:0-5586 GCA_964486665.1 uncultured Sediminibacterium sp. | reverse complement strand
AATAGAATTAACGCATTAAGTGCAAGCTCAGGTGGAGATTTAGCCGCTGAGATTACAAGAGCAACCGCTGCTGAAAATTTGAAAGTAAATATTTCGGATACAGCAACAATGTTGACGCCATATCGATTGTCAATGATCGATAAAGACCTTTATAAAATAAGTAATAATCTCGCAATAAGTAACTTGTCAAACAAGCTTGGGGTTGATTCATTAACATTGGCAACTAAAATAAGAAATGATTCAACAGCACAAGTGAATAGGTTGGTAACTGATTCAATCATTTTGAGGGATATAATCAATACCAATACAGCTAATATTGCAACGAATAGTTCACAAATTTCAAGTAATGCAAATAATATTAGTATAAATGCAACAAATATTGCTTCAAATACAGCTGCTATTGATCAAAGAGTTCAGTATAGTGATGTAGCTGGTATTGTTGCTCCCTATTTTAAAATGACAGATACGGTTTGGCTTTCTAATAGAATAAATTTAAAAGCGCCAATTGCTTCTCCTGAATTTTCAGGAACGGTTACAATCCCATCTCCTTTTAAATTAGGCAGTACAAGTGTTACAAGTACAGGATCTCAACTTAATTATTTGAGTAATGTAACTGGAACTACAGGATCTGGAAACATTGTTTTATCTGTTTCACCTATTTTAGTTACACCCGATTTAGGTACTCCATCTGCTGGTATTGCAACTAATTTAACAGGCTTACCCTTGACGTCTGGTGTAACAGGCATTTTAGGAATAGCGAATGGTGGAACAGGATCTGCAACAAAAAACTTTGTGGATTTAACTACTGCGCAAGATATCGCAGGAGATAAAACATTGACAAACAACTTGATAGTTGGCGGCTCTTTAACTGCATCTGGCGTTACTACATTCAATAATAATTTGAATGTAAGTGGAACAGCTATTTTTGGAAGTGATGCATCTATCGCTGGTACTTTATCTGTAACAGGAGTAAGTACTTTTGCGGCACAACCCATATTAAATTCTTTAACTGCAAACAGGCCTGTTTTTACTGATGTCAATAAAGGTTTAACATCCACAGGCATAGTGGGTATTGCGCAAGGTGGAACAGGTGCTTCAAATATATCAGATGCAAAAACGAATCTAGGTTTAAACTTGGTTAACAATACTGCTGATGCTGATAAAATTATAAGTACACTTACACAAGCTGCTTTAGATTTAAAAGAAGACGTAGGCAATAAGAGTACAAGTATCGCTAGTGACGCAAACTCGGATAGTAAATACCCATCTGTAAAAGCTATAAAAACATATGTGGATGGTACAATTAGCACTGCTACTCCAGACGCAACCAATTTAGTGAAAGGTAAAGTACAATTAGCAGGTGATTTAGCTGGAACAGCTACTTTACCAACAGTAGCAACTGTTGGTGGATCAACTGCTACTGATATTAATACTGCCACAATTTTAGCCAATGCTGCTACTGAAAATGCAACAAATAGTACCATTGTCAAAAGAGACGCAAATGGTAACTTTAGTGCGGGTGAAATAACAGCTAATTTAATTGGAACAGCTACGAATGTAACAGGAATTGTCAATGGTATCAATGGTGGAACAGGTGTTGCAAATAATGGCAAGACCATTACTTTAGGAGGCAATATCAATACAGGTGCAGCTTTCACAACTACTGGAACAACAGGTTCCAATGCAAGTGCCATAACTTTAAAAACGACTGCTGCTACTAATTTAATTCTACCGACAAGTGGTACGATTGCAACAGTAGCAGGTACAGAAAATTTGACTAATAAATCAATCAATGGTTTAGTGCCAAACGCACTTGCTACTGGTTTTAATATTGCTGGAGGAACGATTACAAAAACATTGACTTTAGTTGATGACGCTAGTTTGAGTGGTATAAATACGGGTGATCAAACAATTAATTTAACGGGTGATTTAACCGGTACAGGGACAGGAACATTTGCTACTACTTTAGCAAATTCTGGTGTAACAGCAGGTACTTATGGTACAGCAACACAAGTGCCCAATTTTATTGTGGATGCTAAAGGTAGAATTACAGGTGTGTCTAATGTGACAATATCTGGTGTATCATCTATTGGATCTGAATTAGATGCAGGAAAAATCATTGTGGGTGATGTAGCAAATTTAGCAGCTAAAGTAACTATGGCTGGAGATGTTACAATTAATAATACTGGCGTAACAACAATAGGTGCAAATAAAATTACGACAGCTAAAATTTTAAATTCAAATGTCACTTATGATAAAATACAGAATGTAAGTGCTACTAATAAAATTCTTGGAAGAGTAACTGCTGGTGCAGGAATTATAGAAGAAATTGGAACAACGGGAACTGGTGATGTAGTAAGGGCAGTGAGTCCTACTTTCACTGGTGCGCCTCAGGTTCCAACTGCAATAGTTAGTTCAAATGACGGCACAATTGCAAATACAGAATATGTTACAAGAGCAATTGGCAATATATCTGCCTCATCTGTATCGGGTATCTTGCCTTCTGCAAATGGTGGTACTGGAGTAGACAATACTGGTAAGACAATTACATTAGGTGGAAATTTAGTTACAACAGGTGCAAATAATATAACCCTTAATTCAACTGCAGCTACAAATGTAACCTTGCCAACAAGTGGAACATTAGCCACGGTTGCTCAATTAAATGCAATTGCAGGCGGAACTTTTTCCGGTGGTCAAATCACAGGTATTGTGAATCCAGAAAATGGTGGAACAGGGATTGATAATACAGGAAAAACAATTGCATTGGGTGGTAATATCTCAACTGGTGCTGCATTAACAACAACTGGAACAACTGGTTCTAATGCTAGTGCAATCACTTTTAAAACAACTGCTGCATCTGAATTGGTTTTACCTACTACAGGAACTTTGGCCACTTTAGCTGGAACAGAAACTTTAATAAATAAAACGATAGCTGCTGGTAGTAATACGATATCGGGATTAACGAATGCTAATTTATCAGGTACTGCAGGTATCACAGATGCAAATTTAGCTACGATAGTTACACCAGGTAAAGTTGATAATGCTGCCACATCTGCAACAGAACAAAATTTACAAAACCAAATTGTAATGCGTGACGCCAATGGTGATTTTGCTGCTGGAACAATTACTGCAAGTTTAGCTGGCAATGCAAATACAGCGACTAAACTAGCCACTACAAGAGCGATCTACGGAAATAATTTTGATGGGTCTGCTGTATTAGATCAAATAATCACGGCTAGATATGGTGGTACAGGTAACGGATTTACGAAATTTACTGGTGCAACATCTGCTGAAAAAGTATACACTTTACCGGATGCTAATGCAACCATTCTTACCACGAATGCATTGGTAACCGCAGCACAAGGAGGAACGGGTGTGGCTTCGGCAAATGCCAATTTGGTTTTTGCTGGTCCTGTTTCTGGAGCTGCAGCTGCGCCAACATTTAGAGCTTTAACTGCAGCAGATGTGCCTGCAGGAAGTGGTTCTTATATTGCTAATGGAACGAGTCAACAGGCTAATTCAAATTTTAATATTAGTGGTAATGGTACCATTGGAGGGAACTTAACAGCTAATGTAATTAAGACACCTACAGGTTCTAGTACTGAATTTTTAAAAGCTGATGGAAGTATAGACAATACTGTTTATGCAAATGCCGGGGCTAATAGTAATATCACCTCTCTAACTGGTCTTTCAACTGCATTGTCGCCTGCACAAGGTGGTACGGGTGTAAATAATGCATTAAAAACAATTACACTTGGAGGTGACTTTGTTACTTCAGGAAATAAATTAACACTTACTTCAACCTCATCCACTACGAATGTAACACTACCTGTTTCAGGAACACTTGCAACACTTGCAGGTACAGAAGCATTGACAAATAAAACAATCAATGGCCTTACACCTACATCTGCGGCAACAGGCTTTACGATTGCGGGGGGTAATGCTAGTAAAACATTAACCGTTTCTAATACTGCAGATGTTAGTGGTACAAATACAGGTGATGTTACTTTAACAGGTGAAAATTATTTGACTATAACCGGACAAACAGTAAATGCAGTAGCTGTTAATTTAAGTGGTTCAAATGTAACGGGAACCTTGGCACCTGCTCGTTTTCCTGCATTAACAGGCGATATCACGAATACTGTTGGAACTGTGGCGACTACGATTAGTACGAATGCAGTTACAACTGCTAAGATTGCTGATGCTAACGTAACATTTTCTAAAATACAATCGGTAGGAGCAAAAAAATTACTAGGTAACAAAACTGCCACAACTGGAGCTATAGGTGAAATTGAAATTGGAGGAGGATTGAATTTAGATGAGACTTCAGGTGTGCTATCTGCTGTAAGTAGCGGCATTGCTAGTTTAAATACGCTTACAGGATCAACACAAACTTTTGCTACAGGAACAGCTGCTGGTACAGGCAATGCATTTAATATTGTCAGCAGTGGAACAACGCATACATTTAATTTGCCAGATGCAAGTGCAACTGTAAAAGGAGTAGTCAGCACTGCTTCTCAAACATTTGCTGGTACTAAAACATTGGATGCTGTAAATGTAAAAGGTGCATTAGTTGGGAATACAAGTTCTGCTACGATATCTGGATTTAATGCTTCCATTAATTCAGTCACTTCTGCTTTGACAATTAATGGAACTAATGCAGCAGATTATAATGGGAAAGTATTGGTTTGTGCTACTGGTCCTACTATTACATTTGATGGAGCTTCATTGCCCATAGGATTTACTTGTATGGTGCTTCAGTCTGATAATACCGTGGTACAATTCGTAGGAACAGTCAATAGATATAATTATGCAGCTACATCTGGCATTTATGCAATTGCTACTGTTATGTGTTATGCTTCGGGATCTGTATTATTAACCGGTGATGTACAATAATTTGAAAAAGATATTATTCATATTAGTGTTTGGTTGTTTATCTAACTTAGGTTGGACACAAACTACTTTGCCACAATTGCAATCGTTACAATACAATGATATCAATTTTGGTAATGCGCTTAATTTTAATGGGACAAACACTTATGGTGTTGGACAAGTATATGTAGCTGATTCTATCACTGATTTTACTATTGAATTTTGGATAAAAAACACAGGTACAGATGGCGCGAATGATCGCATATTTAGTGCGTATAATAATATAGGGTTACATATTGCCAAAAATACGACACATTTAAAAATCTTAGCAAGTGACTTGGGTGGAGCAGCTACTTGGCAAACACCTTGTACTTTGGAGTCTAATCAGTGGATACATGTTGGGGTTGTTAAAAACGGGAATGTATTAACAGTCTATAAAAATTCAATGCAAGTTGCAACTTATTCCGTTTTGGCGACTGCTCAATTACCTACACTTTTCAGATTAGGATCTGATATAGATGGTACTGGTGAAAATGGTAATTTTTCAATGGATGAATTAAGGATTTGGACTATTGTAAGAACAAGAGCAGACATACAAAAATATATGTATGCCATCATTGATCCGAATTTAAATCTTGGGTTAAAATTATATTATCGATTTGATCAAGGGGATGCAGGTGGGACAAATACGCAAGAACTTGGCTTGTATAATTC
>CAZAOF010000098.1:0-5605 GCA_964486665.1 uncultured Sediminibacterium sp. | reverse complement strand
TCTTCTACTTCTTTTGATTTTGAAAAAAAGCGGTGACCACCAATATCAAAATGATAGCCCTTATAAGATTCTGTTCGAGAAATACCCCCCACATATTGTGGATCTTTCTCAAATACAGTTACATCTTGCGCGGCTTTACCTAACAAATAAGCTGCAGTTAAACCTGCTGGGCCTGCACCTATAATCGCTACTTTTTTACTCATGGAGGGATCTAATTTGGGCAAAATTGCAAAATAAAATCGGGATTACCCTATTTTTGTCTCTATGTCAGCAGATTCCAACATCAGATGGTCCACAAAACCCTTCTCAGCCCTTACAGTAGATGAGCTATATGCTATCCTAAGACTTAGATCCGAAGTATTTGTGGTGGAACAAAACTGTGTTTTTTTAGACATGGATAACAATGATCAAATTGCTTACCATACCATGGGTTGGATTGGTGAGGACCTTGTAGCTAGCACAAGATTATTCAATAAAGATCAATCCTATAAAGGCTACCAAAGTATTGGTCGTGTGGTAGGCTCCCCTAAATATAGGGGCATTGGTGCCGGTAAAGCTTTAATGCAATATTCAATAGCAGAGTGCGAACGTCTCTTTGGTAAAGGCCCCATTAAAATTGGTGCACAATTATACCTTAAGAAATTCTACGAAGAACAAGGGTTTGAAAAATCAGGAGACATGTATTACGAAGATGCCATTGAGCATATTCCAATGATCAGAAAATAAAAGAAAGTAAATATAAATCTAGCTTCTAAATCTAACAAATTATAGCTCGAACTAATTTGTCCTGTCTTACTTCATTTCTATTTCTAAATACTGAGCAGTATGTGTTTTTGATTTTTTAATCATTTGCTCTGGCGTTCCTGTAAACTGAACCCTTCCTCCAGCTGCACCACCTTCTGGACCCATATCAATAATATGGTCAGCCATTTTAATGACATCCATATTGTGTTCAATCACCAATACTGTATTACCCCTATCTACCAAGCGATTTAATACACCAATCAATAATTGAATATCCTGAAAATGCAAGCCAGTAGTTGGCTCATCTAAGATATAAAAAGTCTTACCAGTATCTTTTTTCCCTAACTCAGTAGCTAATTTAATTCTTTGCGCCTCTCCGCCACTTAAAGTAACGGCAGACTGCCCCAGGGTGATATAACCTAAACCTACTTCCTGTAACACTTTTACTTTTCTATAGATAAAAGGAACTGCCTGGAAGAATTCACAAGCTTCCTCTACTGTCATATTTAATACATCGCTGATGGATTTTCCTTTATACCTTATTTCTAAGGTCTCTCTGTTGTATCTTTTACCTGCACATTTCTCACAATGCACATATACATCTGGCAAGAAATTCATTTCAATCACGCGCATACCTCCACCCTCACATACCTCACATCGTCCACCCTTTACGTTGAAAGAAAAACGTCCTGCTTGATAACCTCTGATCTTGGCTTCAGGCACTGCAGCAAATAAAGTTCTGATATCCGTGAAGAATCCACAATAAGTAGCAGGATTACTTCTTGGTGTTCTTCCAATAGGTGATTGATCAATCTCAATTACTTTATCAATATGTTCCAAGCCAGTTACAGACGAATATGGCATTGGTTTTGTTTTGCTCTTATAACAATGTTGTGACAGTATTGGATATAAGGTTTCATTGATTAAGGTGGACTTACCAGACCCACTCACTCCAGTTACCAATGTTAAAGTTCCAAGTGGGAAACTAGCGCTTACTTTATTTAAAGTATTTCCAGTAGCTCCTTTAATTTCAATAAAATGTCCATTACCTTTTCTACGCTCAGAGGGAACAGCAATAGATTTTTTACCCGCTAAGTACAACGCGGTATCTGATTTTAATTTCAAAAAGGATTTTGGCGTACCCGCTGCAACCACATGGCCACCATGAATGCCAGCCCTAGGGCCAATATCCACTAAATAATCCGATGCCATCATGATATCCTTATCATGCTCTACCACCAACACCGTATTACCTATATCTCTTAATTGTTTCAGCGCCACAATCAATCGCTGATTGTCTCTTTGATGCAGTCCAATAGATGGCTCATCTAAAATATAAGTGATACCCTGTAGTTGTGACCCAATTTGAGTTGCCAAACGAATACGTTGTGATTCTCCTCCACTTAATGATTTAGACGGCCTACTTAATGACAAATAAGACAAACCAACATTCATCAAAAATTCAATTCGATCATTAATTTCCTTTAAGATGCCTGTAGCAATTTGCGTATCCTTTTTATCTAATTTCTTAGGCAAGTCTAAAAACCATTGTTGCAAATCATTTAAATGCATTTCGTTTAAAGCTGCAATATTGAGTTCGTTTACTTTAAACCAAAGACTCTCTTTTTTTAACCTTGCTCCATTACACGCTGTACAGGTATTTAATTGCATAAATTGCTCTACCCACCCTTTTAAAACATCCGTACTTTGCGAGGAGGTAAACCATCTTTTTAACATGGGCACAATACCTTCATAACTTCCAGTATAAGTGTCAGGTATATTTTCGTCATTTAAATCCAATCCTAAAGTAGTGCTTATATTTTTATCGCCAAACAAAAGCAAATCCAATTGTTCTTTCGTTAAACTCTCAATTGACTTGTCTAGATTAATCTTATATTTTCTGGCAAACTGCTTTGCTTGCACAAACACACTAGCCTCACGCGCTTCTCCTAATGGCGCAATACCTCCAGCATTGACACTTAAACTTGGATCAGGGATTAATAAATCCATGTCGATAGCGTAAACATTCCCCAATCCCTTGCAAGTAGGACAAGCTCCATAAGGCGAGTTAAAAGAAAAACTATTCGGAGAGGGCGTCTCGTAACTTAAACCAGTATCAATACACATTAATTGTTTTGAATATTGAACTGTTTTTTCTTTACCCTCTTCCAAAACAAACAATAAATCCTTACCCATTTTCAAGGACTGTTGCACACTATCTGACAATCGGGTTTTCATGGCATCCGTAACAGGAATCCTATCAATAACAATTTCAATGTCATGTATCTTATACCTATCCACTTGAAACTTAGGTCTGAGTTCAATGATCTCTCCATCTACTCTAGCCTTCACAAATCCTTTCTTTCTAATTTCTTCAAATAATTCTCTGTAATGCCCTTTTCTTCCCCTTACTACAGGTGCTAATAAATTAATTTTTTTATCCTTGAACTTCTTTTGAATATCCTGAATAATTTCTGCTTCTGAAAACTGTACCATGGGCTTACCCGTTTCATAACTATATGCTTTACCCGCGCGTGCATACAATAAACGCAAGAAATCATATAATTCAGTAACTGTTCCAACAGTAGATCTAGGGTTTTTATTGGTTGTTTTTTGCTCGATAGCAATCACCGGCGACAATCCAGTAATTTGGTCCACGTCTGGTCGCTCCATATCCCCCATAAATTGCCTGGCATAAGCGCTAAAGCTTTCCATATAACGGCGCTGTCCTTCGTTGTAGATGGTATCGAATGCTAGGGAGGATTTGCCACTTCCACTTACGCCAGTGAAAACCACTAACTGATTTTTAGGAATAGATAGATCAAAATTCTTCAAATTGTGCTCTCTGGCACCTATTACTTCTATATGGTCGTTTAATTTACTCATGGGTGGCGTAAAGTTATAACAACCATTCTTATAATTAGTTGACTTAGCGCTGAAACATTTTGTAATTTTGCTAAACCAAAACTTCGTTTTTACCATGTTTCAAAAAGCGCCTGAGTTATACGCAAAAGCAAGAAACCTTACCCTACTTGTTGCCATCTTGCTTATTGGTGTAAGTCTTTACTTTACCAGAACCAGCGTTTTTCTGTTTTTAAACACAGACGGGGGTAAAAATGCAGACCTTTTTTTTATAGCTGCTACCTGGCTTGCTGAGGGATGGATGTGGATACCCTATTTCATAATCGTATTTGGCTGGTTTAAAAAAGATGCAAAATTTATTTTAATCAATTTTTTATTGTCAACAATGATTACTCAAATTCCGAAAAATTTTATCTGGAGCGGCGTGAGTCGACCTATTGCAAGTGGTATACCTGTCAATGAAATACATACTGTACCAGGTGTCATAATGCACTCCTGGAATAGTTTTCCATCAGGACATACCGCCACTGCATTTACTATTTTTCTTTTAACAACCTATTTATTCCCAAATAAGTGGATCTTTTTTATTGGCAGTATGTATGCCCTACTTGCTGCCTACTCTAGGGTCTATCTAGGACAACATTTTCCAATGGATTTAGGTGGCGGAATGATTGTTGCAGTATTAAGTTTACAGTTCAGTATTTTAATTTGTCAAAAGATTTCAAAAAATAAATAAAATGAAAAAATATTTTAGTTTTTTACTATTTACCTTATTTATTGCCGTGTCATTGATTGGACAAGACACAACAGAACAAATTAATTACACAACCAAAAACGATCCAAGTCAAATAAAAAAACCCTATGTGATTTTGATTTCTGCGGATGGATTTAGGGCAGATTTTACCGAAAAATATGATGCAAAGTTTTTGCAATCAGTGACCAAAAAGGGAGTACGTGCAAAATTCATGGAACCGTCCTTCCCTTCAGTTACTTTTCCAAATCATTATACTATTGTTACAGGATTGTATCCTTCGCACCACGGACTTGTCAACAATACCTATTTAGATGTAGCGAGTGGTCAACTATATAGTATGGGTAATAAAAAAATGGTATCTGAGGGTAAATGGTATGGTGGTACCCCATTGTGGGTTTTAGCAGAGCAACAAAAGATGATCTCTGCGAGTTTTTTTTGGGTAGCATCTGAAGCCGATATTCAAGGTATTAAACCAACCTACCATTATATCTATAATGAAAAGACATCTATCAATACAAGAATAAAAGCGGTAAAAGATTGGTTATCCTTGCCAGAAGAAAGACGTCCTCACTTGATCACATTTTATTTCCCGGAAGTGGATCATGATGCGCACAGTTTTGGCCCTGAAGATCCAAGAGTAAAATATTCAGTTCAATATGTTGACAGCAGCATTAATGAATTGCAAAAAGCTTTAGCACCACTAAATCTTCCTATCAATTATATTTTCGTGTCTGACCATGGCATGACTACAGTAGATGTAGACAATACCATTGGCTTACCCTCTGCAGTAGATAAAAACTACTTCAATGTGCCTTGGGGAGATGCATTATTACAACTATACGCAAAAGACACAAGTAAGATTGAATCAACCTATCAAGCTCTAAAGCAAGACAACCGTTTTACAGCTTACAAATTGGATGAAACACCCGCCTATTGGCATTTTAAAAAATCTGATGACAGATTTAATAGACTTGGTGATCTGATTTTAGTTCCAAAATCGATTCATCAAGTTTTTAATCTTGGCACACGTAAGCCTACACCAGGCAAACACGGTTTTGA
Organism: uncultured Sediminibacterium sp.; assembly: GCA_964486665.1. GTDB lineage: Bacteria > Bacteroidota > Bacteroidia > Chitinophagales > Chitinophagaceae > Sediminibacterium. The sequence continues at coordinate 186 of CAZAOF010000098.1, read as the reverse complement.
CAATAAAGAGGTGGAGATGCGTGCAAGTTTTATGGCTTGGGGTCCTGCTTTTAAGAATGGACTACTGATTGAAGGATTTGAAAATGTTCATGTATATCCACTTGTAGCAAACATTTTAGGACTAAAAGTGGATGAAACTAAAATTGATGGTCAATTAAAAGTGCTTCAACCAATTTTGAAAAAATA
>CAZAOF010000097.1:4439-5622 GCA_964486665.1 uncultured Sediminibacterium sp. | reverse complement strand
ACGCAATGCTTCAAAGGGACTAATTTTTGCCATGAGGGCAAATATCGTTCATTTTGTCGAATATAATCGACTTGAATTCATTTGATTCGTTAAAAAATATTTATTTTTTTCTTCGTTATAGTAACTAAGAAAAAGATTTTATTAACGCGCAAAAGGCTTCTACGCTTGACATAGGCATTGCGTTGTACATACTTACTCTTATACCGCCTACAGTTCTATAACCTTTTACACCGATCATGCCATTTTCCTTACACAAATCTAAAAATGCTGCTTCTTTTGTTTGGTCTTTTAAAAAGAAAACCGCATTCATCATGCTTCTATCTTCTTTTGCAATTGGACAATAAAAATGTTCAGAAGCATCTATCGTGTTGTATAATAAATTTGCCTTTGCACTATTTCTTTTTTCCATCTCTACTAATCCACCTTCTTTTTCTATCCACCTTAATGTCAATAAACTTACATAAATAGAAAAAACGGGTGGCGTATTTAATAAAGATCCCGCTTCGATATGTTTTTCATAATCCAAAATAGCAGGGATTTGTCTAATCGTTTTTCCTAAAATTGCTTTTTTAACAACCACCATCGTAACACCTGCGGCACCCATATTTTTTTGTGCACCTGCGTAGATTAAATCAAATTGATGAAACGGTGTTGGTCTCGAAAATATATCAGAACTCATATCACCTACCAAGGGCACATTGACCTGTGGGTATTGATGCCATTGGGTTCCCTCCACCGTATTATTAGTGGTAATATGCAAATAGCTGGTATGGGCAGGCAACTCGATTGCCTTATTGATGTAGGTATGCTTGTCTGCACTTGTATCCGATACTACTTTTACGGGGCCAAACAATTTTGCTTCTTTTACCGCCTTATGTCCCCAAACACCGTTATCACAAATAGCTGCTAAACCATTTTCATCCAATAAATTCATGGGCACTTGCATAAACTGCATCGTTGCTCCACCTTGCAAAAACAATACTTCATACTCATCTCCTAAATCCATTAGTCTTTTGACAATTTGTTTTGCTTCCTCTACCACTGCAACAAAATGCGAAGTGCGATGCCCAATTTCTAAAATGGACAAACCTGTTCCATTAAAATTATGAATAGCCGCTGCTGCGCCATCCATTACTTCTTTGGGTAAGATAGAGGGGCCGGAATTAAAATTGTGTAGTTGCAT
>CAZAOF010000097.1:0-4339 GCA_964486665.1 uncultured Sediminibacterium sp. | reverse complement strand
GCAACAATATAAGTGATACCAGAAATTGCATAGGAGTGTGGTACGTAAACAGTAACAAAATCTGCTAATCCAAAATGCGCACTATCGTTTTGTGTGATAAATCCTATCCTCCACACATCTGTTGCATCTACATTAACCAATATAGGTTGATCAAACTTTTTCTTGTTCCCTGCAAAAGCTTCTAAAAAATCTTTAACAGAGGAATAGATAATTTTAATGCCTGGCGTTTTCTCCAATACTTTATCAAAAATGGAAACCAATCTTTCTACAAAAAATAAAGACGACAACCATCCTACTATTAAAACCAATGTGATGGCTACTAAAAAACCAAGTCCTGTAACTTTTGGAATCTGACCATTGACCTCGGCAAATTGTATTGGGAAAATGGCGTTTAATAAATTAGGTAAAAAATTATCTACCCAATTAAATAAACTCACCACCACCCACACGGTTACGCCGATGGGCGCCAAGACTACCACCCCCTGAAAGAATAGCTGTGCTAAAAAGCCCAAAACCTGTTTTCTTCTTAATTTATGGCCTAAACTGGGCATTTTGTACTGATTTAGCTTCAAATTTCACTCTTTTTGGCCATTTATCGCAAAATAATAAAAATTTCATATTGGAAACTTTGAAAACCTATAAAGTTTCCGTAGTTTTGCGCCCTCAATTAAACCTATGGAAGACAGGATTTTATTAAAAGCTAGGGACTTAATGTTCCAGACGGGTATTAGACAGGTCACCATGGACGACCTAGCCACCCAATTGGGCATTAGCAAAAAGACTATTTACCAGTATTACAAGGACAAGGACGACTTGGTGAAAGCTGTTGTTGGATTTGAACTAAAAAAACACGCTTCATTATGTCATAACTGCGAGTCTACCGCCGAAAATGCAGTACACGAAATGTTCTTGGTCATGGAGACCATGAAGGAGATGGCTAAAACGATGAACCCTGGAACCATGATGGAATTAGAAAAATATTTTCCGTCTGCGTTTGATATAATTAAAAATCACAAAGAAGATTTTTTTCTTTCCTTAATTAAACAAAATTTAATCAAGGGAATGAAGCAAGGCTATTATAGAAGTGATCTTGAAGTGGACATCCTATCTAAATTCAGGTTAGAAACAATTTTTATTCCATTCAATCTTCATGTCTATCCTATCTCCACATTTGACCCTATCAAAGTGCATGCTCAACTCATGGAGCATTTTGTTTTTGGACTAATGACCATTAAAGGATATGAGATTATGGAGCAATACAAACAATTAAGTAAACAAGCAATCTAAGTATACAAATGAAAAAAACAATCGTTTTAATTACCGTTCTCTTTGCTTCTTTGGCGCAAGCCCAAGAACAAAAAAGGGTGCATGCCTTTTCACTTGCGGATGCAGTGACCTATGCGCAAAAAAATAATGTACAAGTTAAAAATGCATTATTAGATATTGACGCACAAATTCAAACCAATAGAGAAATCGCATCTGCAGCATTACCCAATATTAGTACCAACTTAAGTGGTACCAATTTCTTAACCATTCCGACTTCGTTATTACCTGGTCAAATTTTTGGTGGAGCTGCTGGAACATTCATTCCTGTTCAGTTTGGAACCAAATACAACAGTACTTATGGTGCTAACTTTAACCAACTATTATTTGACGGACAGGTATTTATAGCACTTCAGGCTAGAGCTACTTCATTAGATTGGAAAAAGAAGAATGCAGCCTTAACTGAAGAAAATATTAAAGCAAATATTTATAAAATTTATTATCAGCTGTCTGCTAGTAAAACACAGTTAAATATTTTAGACGCTAATATTGATCGTTTGCAAAAATTAGCTAACGACGCAGCTATTATGTATAAGAATGGCTTTGCAGAAAAATTAGACGTAGATAAAGTAAATGTTCAATTGAACAACTTACAAACAGAAAAATTAAAAGCAAACAATAGTGTAACCATTGGTTTTATGGGTTTGAAAATGTTAATGGGGATGCCTATTAAAGACAGCTTGGTGTTGACTGACGTAATCAACGAGTCTAGCTTAAGCACAGATGTGCTTTTTGAAAACGACTTTCAATATGGTGTTAGAAAAGATTTTCAATACTTAACTACGGTGAAAAAATTGAGCGAGTTTAATGTGAAGCGTTATCAGTTAAGCTACCTGCCTACAATTAGTATCAACGGTGCTTATACTAAGAATGCACAGCGAACCAAATTCGACTTTTTTGATAACACAAATGGTCTTTGGTTTAAGACCTCATTGATTGGCTTAAATGTGAACCTACCTATTTTCAATGGCTTCTCTACCGTGTCTAAAATCAAAAAGGCAAAAATAGAATTGCAACAGGTAGAAAATCAGCTAGCTGCAATGAAGAACAATATTGACAACGAACTAAGCCAGGCTAAATTAAATTATATGTCGTCTGTAGCTACTGTTGAGTTTCAAAAAAAGAATATGCAATTAGCAGAGAACGTATATAGCCAAACCAAAAAGAAGTTTGAAGCAGGTACTGGTTCTAATACCGAGATCTCTGCTGCACAAGCTGATTTAGTGTCGGCTCAAAATAATTTTATGAATGCACTTTATGCAGCCCTTATTGCTAAAGTAGATTTATTAAAAGCAAGCGGAAAATTATAAAATCAATCATACAACAACCATTAAAAATATATATAATGAAATCGATAGTAACATTTTTAACCCTTAGCCTTCTCGTTTTAGCAACTGCTTGCGGTGGAGGTGATAATGGCATTGAAGGAAAACAAAAAACATTGGCTAGTTTAAAAAAACAAGCACTAGACTTGAATGCACAAATAGTTGCACTTGAGAAGGATTTAGAAAAAGCAGGTGGTCTTTCTGCAGCTAAAGCAATCTTGGTTGCTACAGACACAATCCAAACAGAAACTTTTACCCACTACATTGAACTTCAGGGTAAGGTAGAATCTGAAAGTGTATCATTTGTTACACCTCGCGCTGGTGGCGGTCAAGTTAGAGCCATCTACATAAAAAGAGGAGACAGAGTTAAAAAAGGTCAGCTAATATTACAATTAGACAATAGCTTGATCAAACAAAGCGCAGCTGCTGCCACACAAAATATTGAGACTTTAAAATCTCAAGCAGCCCTTGCTAAATCTGTTTACGAAAAACAAAAGAACCTTTGGGAACAAAATATTGGTAGCGAGATTCAATTGATGACTGCTAAAACAAATGCAGACGCTTTGTCTAGTCAATTAAAAGCTGCCTATGAGCAGTTAGGCATGGTGAAAGACCAATTGGCTTTCACAACTATCTACAGCGATGTAGATGGTGTAGCTGAAGAAGTGAATGTTAAAGTGGGTGAGTTGTTCATGGGCCCTGGTCAAATTAAAATTGTAAACACGACTAAGCTTAAATTAACTGCACAGGTTCCAGAAAACTATGCAGGAAAAGTGAAAGTTGGTACAGAATTAACATTGACTTTCCCTGATATTCAAAAGACAATTAATAATAAAGTAAACGTTTTGGGTAATGTAATTGATCCATTAAACAGAAGCTTCTTTATTGAATCTAAATTACCAGTGGATAATAATTTTAGACCCAACTTATTGGCTCAGGTTAAAATTAAGGATTACGAAAAAAAGGACGCTGTTAGCATCCCGGTTAACTTATTACAAAATGACGAGAAAGGGAAGTTTGTCTATGTAGCTGTGATGGAAGCTGGAAAGATGATTGCACGTAAGAAAATGGTGCAAACTGGTGAATTCTATGGTAACAATATCGAGGTATTAGGTGGATTAGTTGCTGGCGAAGTATTGATTTCAGAAGGATACCAGTCTATTTACGACGGTCAGTTGATCACCACAACCATTAAATAATTTAAAAGCACAATCGATCATTATGTCGACACTCAATAATATAAAAGAAAAGTTTAAAGAATTTAAACCTACGTCTTGGAGTATCACCAACAAAACATCTATCTATTTAGTGATGTTGTTTATTAGTCTTGGTGGTATCTACCAGTTCCTGACTTTGCCTAAAGAGCAATTTCCAGAAATTGTGATTCCTACGATGTATGTACAAACAATCTATGTAGGTAATTCTCCTAAGGATATCGAAAACTTAGTAACACGCCCTTTAGAAAAACAAATTAAAGGGATCACTGGTGTGAAGATTAATAAATTCACTTCTGTTTCTCAACAAGACTTCTCTGCAATTACAGTAGAGTTTAATACGAGCGTTAAACCAGATATTGCTTTACAAAAAGTAAAAGACGCGGTAGATAAAGCTAAAGGTGATTTACCAAACGACTTAACTCAAGAGCCTCGTGTGATTGAAGTGAACTTTAGTGAGCAACCAATTATGTATGT
>CAZAOF010000096.1:0-5636 GCA_964486665.1 uncultured Sediminibacterium sp. | reverse complement strand
TCAAGGATCTTAAGGCTTCTGCTGAAGCTAAAAACTGGACTAAAGTAATTAAAGCGGTACGTAGCCCTAAAACAGGTGCGTATACTTTTAAAGAGTCTATCGTTTACAAAGACAACGTTAAAGAATTCTTAGCTGGTAAGTAATTACCGCTATTGATTTTCGATATCAATATCATTCAAAACCTTCTCTATTTTAGTGAAGGTTTTTTTTATGTCTTCTAAATTATCTGAAGTAACAATCCAACGGTATGATAGGGCTAGAATTTTCTTTTCTAGCATCTTGTAATTGATTAATTTTGTTGACTATGAGTTTTTTAGGAAAATTATTCGGGAAAAAGGAGCAAGAATCCTTAGATCAAGGGTTAGAAAAGACCAAACAGGGCTTTTTTGAGCGTATATCTAAAGTAATTATTGGCAAAACAAGTGTCGACGACGAAGTATTAGATCAGCTAGAGGAGGCTTTGATAGGCGCCGATGTGGGTGTGGATACGACCTTGGCTCTAATAGAGAAAATTCAAGAGAGAGTTAAGAAGGATAAATACGTTTCCACTTCAGAGTTGAATCAAATATTACACGACGAAATTGCCGATCTACTAATAGACGCCCCTCAGGATTTAGATGGCTTTAAAGTACCCGAATCCAAAAAACCTTTCATCACTTTAGTAGTAGGTGTGAATGGAGTTGGTAAAACAACAACCATTGGGAAATTAGCACATCATTTTAAAGCCGCTGGTAATGAAGTGTTATTAGGTGCTGCAGACACTTTTAGAGCCGCAGCAGTTGATCAACTGACTATTTGGAGTGAAAGAGTAGGCGTGCCAATAGTTAAGCAAAATATGGGTGCAGACCCGAGCTCTGTGGCGTTTGATACGGTTCAATCTGCGCTTGCTAGAAAATCTGACATCGTATTCATTGATACCGCAGGTAGATTGCACAATAAAGCACATTTAATGGATGAGTTGAATAAAATTAAACGTGTCATTCAAAAACAGTTACCTGATGCACCACACGAAGTCTTATTAGTTTTAGATGGTTCAACAGGTCAAAATGCATTAGAGCAAGCAAAGCAATTCATGGCAGTGACCAATGTAACTGCACTTGCTATAACTAAGTTGGATGGTACAGCAAAGGGAGGCGTTTTATTAGCTATAGCACATCAATGTAAAATTCCAGTAAAGTACATTGGTGTAGGTGAGCAATTAGACGACCTTATTCTTTTTGATAAAGATGCTTTTGTAAAAACCTTATTTAAAGGTGTAGCGAACGCCTAATCCAGCCCATCCACTTTCAAAATAACTTGATCCTACAAAATTAAAGGAGGGCTGCCAGTCAATGCTCAGATTCAATGGTGCGTTCTTTATTTTGTAATCAAGTCCTAAAATGCCATCTACGCCTAGGGCGATTCCAGCATCATGGGTAGGGTTGTTTTTTTTCCATTCTTCGCTCCAAAGACCCATGTGTCCACCATAACCGATATACCAACTTAGTTGATCCGTGTTCGCAAATGGGCTGTATTTTTCGATCAATACGGTGGCTCTAAAACCATCTAAAGTAAAATAACCTAGTGCCTCAATCGCCTTAGAACCAGTCGTAAAAGTTTTATAAGAAATTGCACTTGGATACATCTTTACACCGATTGCTTTTTTGTAAGAATGAACATAAGGGCCTGTATTTTTCACGGGGTCTACACTGAAATCTTGTGCATTGAGTATTGTAGTGAAAAAGCCTAAAACAAGGGTAAGTATAAAAGGAATTTTTCGCATAATTGACCATTTTGGGGGTTAAGCAAATTTAAGCCTATGGACTTAAACAACTGTTTAAAAAATGATAAAATTTGGGTAAGTTTGTAACATGCATCCTTTTCAAGAATTAATCGAAAAGTTTAATCAACATTTCGATACCCAACATTTCCCTTCACAGCCGGCATCTCTTTATGAGCCTAGTGAATACTTTTTAAAGATTGGTGGTAAGCGAATCCGTCCCGTTTTATGTTTATTGGGCAATGAATTATTTAGTGACTTGCATCCAGATGCTTTTTTAGCAGCGAATGCGGTGGAGTTATTCCATAATTTCTCATTGGTTCATGACGACATGATGGACGAAGCAAATTTAAGAAGGGGACAAGCAACTGTTCACACAAAATATGATACCAATACGGCTTTATTAGTGGGGGATATTATGGTGATCAGAGCCTATGAATATTTACAACCCATTCAGTCGAATCATTTATCAAAAATATTAGGACTATTTAATCAAACGGCAAGAGAGGTTTGTGAAGGACAGCAATTGGATATGGACTATGCCAAAAAAGCAACTGTTACTTTAGATGAGTACATTCAAATGATTACCCTTAAAACTTCTGTTTTATTAGCTGCAAGTTTAGAGATGGGGGCTATTATTGGTGGAGCAGGAGAACATAATTGTAAACACTTGTATGAGTTTGGAAAAAAACTAGGTATCGCTTTTCAAATACAAGATGATTATTTAGACGCATTTGGTGATGCTGCACTTTTTGGTAAAGAGTCGGGCGGAGATATCAAACAAAATAAAAAAACATTTTTATTAATTCGTGCATTAGAAACAGCAAATGACGAGCAATTAAAAACTTTACAAACTTTATTAGCTTCTGATCCTTCGGACAAAGTAGATCAAGTGTTAGCCATATTCAGAGCATGCAAGGTAGATGCATGGGCAGAAGATTTGAAACAAAAATATATGCAAGAAGCATTGGCTCATTTAGAAGCTATTGCGGTGATATCTACAAGAAAAAAGCCATTAATCGATTTGGCTAATTATTTAATGAACAGAATCCAATAAAATAAAATGTCTTTATTCAGAAAAAAATCAATTGAAAAAATTGTACAAGATGCGGCTGCGGGAGAAGTAGATGGGCATAGCGCAAATGGATTAAAAAAAGTTTTAGGGGTACGTGACCTTACTTTAATGGGTATTGCGGCGGTAGTGGGTGCAGGGATATTTTCGACGATTGGCACAGCGGCTTTTCATGGTGGACCTGGGATTTCAATACTTTTTGTTATCACAGCCATTACCTGCGGTTTTAGTGCTTTATGTTATGCAGAATTTGCTAGTAGGGTTCCTATTGCAGGTAGTGCCTATACCTATGCTTATGTAACTTTTGGAGAACTTATTGCTTGGATTATTGGTTGGGCTTTAATATTAGAATATGCAATTGGTAATATTGTTGTAGCGATAAGCTGGAGCGGTTATTTCATTAATTTATTAGAAGGTTTCCATATTCATTTACCAGGATGGTTGTCTACTAATTTTGAAACTGCACAACAAGGCTATGATGAAGCCATGAAGCATTTAGCTGCTGGAGGAACAAAAGAAACATTTAGCAAACTAGCTAGAATTGGATATGATGCCATCACCAATGCGCCTATGATTGGTCAAACAAAAATCATTTTAAACATTCCAGCATTTGTTATTGTGGTACTCATTACTATGTTGGTATACAGAGGTATAAAAGAAAGTAAAAAGAGTACGAATTTGATGGTTATTTTTAAGATTGCTATTATTCTAATGGTGATTGTACTTGGGTTCTTTTATGTTGATACAGCTAACTGGGCGCCATTTATGCCAAATGGCTTTAAGGGTGTATTAGCTGGGGTATCTGCCGTTTTTTATGCCTATATTGGCTTTGACGCGATATCCACTACTGCAGAAGAATGTAAAAATCCTCAGAGAGATATGCCAAGAGGGATGATCTACTCTTTATTAATTTGTACTGTTTTATATATTTTAATTGCCTTGGTTTTAACGGGTATGGTGAACTACACAGAATTAAAGGTGGACGATCCTTTAGCTTTTGTTTTTGAAAGAATTGGTTTACATAAGATTGGTTATATCATTTCTATCAGTGCTGTAGTAGCTACAACAAGTGTGCTATTGGTTTTTCAGTTAGGACAACCTAGAATTTGGATGAGTATGAGTAGAGATGGTTTATTGCCTAAGAAATTTTCAGAAGTTCACCCTAAATTTGGTACGCCTGCTTTTGCTACAATCATTACAGGTATTTTCGTGGGTGTCCCAGCCTTATTCATGTCCATTTCTAGAATGACAGACTTAACAAGTATAGGTACTTTATTTGCTTTTGTATTGGTTTGTTTTGGGGTCTTAATTTTACCTAGATTATCACCGTCTGTTAAAAAGCAAGCTTTTAGATTACCCTATATTAATGGACAATTCATTATTCCTGCTTTGGCATTGGTGTTTGTTTATTTCTCGCAAAGTAGAATCATTAGCGCTTTTAAAGAAGCTGGCAATGAAGGTTATCAGGAAATTCTATTTTTAGTATTTGTGTTTATTTTAATCATGGTTGCTGTGTTTAGTTTCCTTAGAAAGTACTCAGTGATTCCTATTGTAGGCGCAATCTGTTGTTTGTATTTAATGATTGAAATTCCACCAGTAAGTTGGCTTTGGTTCTTTGTGTGGATGTTGATTGGTTTGGTGATTTACACTTTGTACTCTAAAAAGCATAGTCTTTTAGCAAAAAATTAAAGATGAAGTATCAGGTAGGTGACGAAATATTAGTGTTGCATAGCAATGAGGAAGGGCATATCATTGAAATCATGAATGACCAGATGGTGATGATAGAAGTTCGTGGCGTTAAGTTTCCTGCTTATATGGATCAGATTGATTTTCCTTATTTCAAAAGATTTACAGAGAAAAAGTTATTTCCAGAAAAAAAAGCGCCAGTTAAAATTTTTGTAGACCAAATACCAAAAGAGAAAATTCAAAAAAACGATAGTAAGGAAGACACGGGTGTTTGGATGTATTTTATTCCTTCATTCAATTTGGACGATTTTAATGACGAGGTAGTTACTTCTCTTAAAATTTACCTTTCTAACAGAACAAGAATTGCTTATAATTTTATTTACGAGCAAATCACGCAAGGCGAAATTGAATTTTCTATTTCCTCAACTGTCATGCCATTTACTGATTTTTATATTCATGATATCCCATTTGCTTCAGTGAATGATAGTCCACAATTTGCATTTGATTTTTCATTAATAGAAAAGCACAAGAAAAAAGCCGATCACTTTGAGGCCAATGTTAAAATTAAGCCAAAGCAAATTTTTCAAAAAATTGAAGCACTTAAGGAAGACAATAAAGTAACATTAGATTACTTATTGTTTTCCACCTATCCTGACAAAGAAGAGGACAATCATATTACGATTGACATCCTGCGAAATGCTGGATACAAAGTATATGACGCGTCTAAAATAAAAGAGCATATTCCCAAAGCTAGGTCAGTGGTAGACTTGCATATAGAAAAATTAATGGATCGTCATAGTCACTTGACGAACGCAGAAATTATACATTTTCAGTTAGCCGAGTTCGAAAAATGGTTCGAATTAGCTCAATTAAATCATTTGCCTTCTATTATTTTTATACATGGCGTGGGAACAGGGAAACTTAAAAACGAAATCCACGATTTATTAAAAGTTAAAAAAGGGGTTAAAAATTTCATTAACCAATACTCTGATTTTTATGGTTATGGAGCCACTGAAGTCTTTTTCCAGTATTAAGTACATCCATTTTAATTTACTACCTTTACACCGACTACAATCCCGAGCTATCGTGGTAAGCAATTGCCAAGGAAAGTCCGGACAG
>CAZAOF010000095.1:0-5718 GCA_964486665.1 uncultured Sediminibacterium sp. | reverse complement strand
AATTGCAGACTATATCGTTGCAGCCATCGCTTTATAGTTGTAACTTTAGTTCAAACCTTAATGTATGAAAATAAGTTTTCACGGAGCTGCTCGAACAGTGACTGGTTCAAAACATTTAGTCCAGTTGTCGCATGGAGAAAATTTTTTATTGGACTGTGGATTATTTCAAGGTTTAGGTAAAGATACAAATGCATATAATTTACATTTTGGTTTCGATCCCACTAGTTTAGATTATGTCATTTTATCTCACGCGCATATTGATCATTCTGGTTTATTACCCAAATTAGTTGCAGAAGGTTTTAGGGGGAAAATTTATTGTACCCCTGCTACGAAATCATTGACAGAAATTCTGCTTGAAGATTCTGCAATGATTCAAAGGGATGACGCTAAATTCAAAAATAAAAGATTAAAAAGAGAAGGTTTGCCACAAGTGGAACCTTTATATACAATGGACGACGTGAATTTAGTTTTACCAATGTTACAAACAGTTGAATACAATAAACCTTTCAAAATTTCAGAACACGTAGAGCTTTTATATACTGATGCAGGTCATATTATTGGCAGCGCCGTAGTAAATTTAATTATCAAAGAAGATAAGCAAACAAAGACACTTACTTTTAGTGGAGATGTAGGAAGGTATAGGGACATGATCTTAAGGTCGCCTGCAACTTTTCCGCCAGCAGATTTTATTATTATTGAAAGTACCTACGGTGACAAATTGCATGATCTAATTCACTCTACTCCAGACGACTTGTTAAAATGGATCGAATTAACCTGTGTTCAGCAAAAGGGAAATTTAATCATTCCAGCATTTAGTGTAGGCAGAACACAAGAAATCTTATTTGAACTCAATCAGCTGTCAATTGAGAAGCGATTGCCACATATCCCTATTTATGTAGACAGCCCATTGAGTATCGAAGCGACCGAAGTGTTAAAAAAATACCCAAGCTACTTCAATAAAAAAATCCAGAGAATTTTGGAAGTAGATGATGATCCATTTGATTTTGAGGGGTTGCGTTATATTAAATCAGTAGAAGAGAGCAAGGCATTAAATGAAGACTTGCACCCAAAAGTAATTATCTCAGCATCTGGCATGGCTGACGCAGGAAGAGTGAAACATCATATTAAAAATAATATTGGGAACGAGAAAAACACGATACTGATGGTGGGTTATTGTGAGCCACGATCTTTGGGTGGCCGTTTGATGAATGGCGCTACAGAAGTGCGTATTTATGGAGAGCCCTATGAAGTTAGGTGTAAAATTGGGTCCATTCGAAGCATGAGTGCACATGGCGATTACGAAGACTTAATGCAATTTTTAGCATGTCAAAACCCTTTGGCAGTCAAGCAAGTTTATATAGTGCATGGAGAGCCTGAAGTTCAGGACCATTTTGCAGAAAGACTTAGGAAGAAGGGATTCAAAGACGTAATTGTGCCTGAATTACATGAGACCTGCGTTGTAAAATAATTTAGCTACTTTAAATACTAGGTTCAATTTTAAAACAAAGTTAGATTAGGTTTTAAAAAAGGGTTTGAGGTGTAAAAATTTGATAATCTTGTTTTGCGCATGGATTATTGGATTGCAAAAAGTTTTTAGCCACTGTATAAGAACTCATTGCACTTGCATCCACCTTCGTGCCAGCGATTTCCTGAATATCATTACTATTTAATGAGGTAGACATCCATGCTGCTGCTAGCTCATGGTTGAGAATAGTAGGCATGCGTTTTTTTACATTATGTATCTTGGCCATGAATTCATTGGCTTCTGTAGTTATAATCCCAAAGCTATTTTTAGTTTCGCCAGAGGTATAATCTGTCCATGTATTCCAGACCCCCGCCATAAAAAATATCGGTTGATGTTGCATTTGAATACAATGTGGAAACTTTTCTTTATTGATTTCTTGCCACTCAAAAAAGTGGGATGCAATAACAAGGCATCTATTGGTATGCACTAAAGCTTGGGCCACTTTGTTTTGCAAAATCCCTTCTGCTTTAATATTTAGGGTAGTATATTTTTTCCTTGACTCGTCAAGCTCCTTTTGATTACTGACCCAATTTGGAATTAATTCCCAGTGCATCATACCAGGGCGCAAGGTAACTTCATTTGACATCTGCTCATTAAAAATGACTGGCCATTGTTGATAGCTAAAGCCAGACTGAGCAGGTAACTCAATGGGGTCAAGGTCGATATTTTTATCCCCTATTTTAATCGTTTCTTTTTTGGGTACTTTAACCCCCACCACATAACACATACTATCATTATATAGATTCAAATATAGTGCAAATCGGCGCAACCTAAAATACGTATCGCTTAAATAAATTCCGAAATGAATGCAATAAAATTGGGTAAATTTGATTAAACGCAAACAGCATGGCCCAAATAAAGCAAGTGATTCTATTTTTCTTACTATGCAGTATAAGTCTAACCATACAAGCACAGCCCAGTAGCTTAATTACAAATATTCAGCTTATAGACGGAACAGGAAAACCAGCTTATAATGGGTCAGTGAGAATAGTTGGAAATAAAATTGTAGCAATTGGTGCTTTGAAGCCAAGTAAGTTGGATCAAATTATTGACGGCAAAGGCAAAATATTAACACCAGGATTTATTGATTCTCATAGTCATCATTTTGGAGACCTCAATAAAAATCGCGCTGGTTTATCTACATCAAGTCAAGGTATTACGACTGTGGTGATTGGACAAGATGGGAATGGATATCCAATGGATAGTTTAACCAAATGGATGGCAGAAAATCCTGTTGTATCCAATGTGGCAAGCTATACAGGCCAGTCTAGTTTAAGAGAGCAGGTTATGGGGGAAAATGATTTGTATAGAAATGCAACAGCATCCGAGATTGAAAAAATGAAAACGATATTGGCGGCTGAATTAGAAAAAGGATCTTTTGGTTTGTCTACAGGATTGGAATACGAAGCTTCTTTTTATTCAAGTAAGCAGGAAGTGATTGACTTGGCAAAAGTGACAGCTGCTCACAATGGATTGTACACAAGTCATATCCGAAGTGAGGACTTGCACATGGAAGAAGCGATAGATGAAATTATAGAAATAGGCAGGCAAACTAAGATGCCCGTGCAGGTATCGCATATCAAAATCGCCAATAAATTAAATTGGGGTACTGCTACTCAAATTTTAGATAAACTAAATCAAGCCAGAAATGCAGGCATCAACATTTCTGCAGATGTATATCCTTATACTTATTGGAATTCAACTTTAAGGGTGTTGTTCCCAGGAAAAGACTTTGATAATTTAGCAAGTGCCGAAATGGCGACCAAGCAATTATTCGATCCAAATGAATCAGTCTTGGTTCAATTTGCACCCATTCCTTCCTATAGGGGCAAGACGATCACTGCCATTGGTGTTGAGCGAAATGAAAGTCCTGCGCAAGCATTGATCAGCCTAATTAAATTAGCGGAAGATTTTAAAAAAGCAAATCCAAATTATACCGGTGGTATTGAAGCCATTGCTGGCAAGGCAATGAGCGAGGAAGATGTGAAAGTGTTTTTGGCATGGCCAGAATCAATCATTTGTTCCGATGGCAATGCAGGCGGGCATCCAAGAGGTTATGGTGCATTCACAAGAGTGCTAGGTAAATATGTGCGTGAAGAAAAAGTCATGCCGATTGAAAAAGCAATTTATAAAATGACAGGACAGTCTGCCGACTTTTTTGGTTTTAAAAATAGAGGTCGTATTGCTGTTGGTCATTTTGCCGACTTAGTTTTATTAGATCCTGCAACGGTGATGGATCAAGCGAATCTAAAAAATAGCAAAGCATTGTCTACTGGAATTGATATGGTGTGGGTGAATGGCACATTGGTGTATCAATCACAGCAATCAACGGGTAAGCAACCGGGCGTATTCATTAAAAGGAAATAAGCAGCGAAAAGTAAAAAAATAGTTAGAAGTAAAAATATAAGGGAATGAAAAATGCAATTGTATTAACGGATGGATTGTTGATGACTTCGGACGCGAAAACAGCACATGGATTAATTAGAGGCACAGAACGATTCAACATTGTTGGCGTAGTGGATAGTGAAGCTACAGCAGGAAAAGACGCCGGTGAATTATTGGATGGCAAACATCGGGGTGTTCCAGTATTTGCATCTATGGAAGCAGCATTGGGAAACATTCAAGCCGTGGATACTTTAATCATTGGTGTGGCAACAGTGGGAGGTGTATTACCTGCAAAGATGCTGTCATTGGTGTATGATGCAGTAAAAAAAGGCATTTCCGTAGTCAACGGATTGCATGAGTATTTAAACGACAAAGCTGATTTAGTGGAGATAGCTTCAAATACTGGCGCCCAATTAATAGATATCAGAAAGCCTAAGCAAAGAGCAGATTTACATTTTTGGGATGGGGCTATTTATAATGTAACAGCACCAATAGTAGCCGTGATTGGCATGGACTGTGCCATGGGAAAAAGAACCACCGCGCGCATGTTAAAACAAGCATGTATAGCAGAAGGCATGAAGGCGGAAATGATTTACACTGGACAAACAGGATGGTTGCAAGGTGGACAATATGGTTTTATTTTTGATTCTACTTTAAATGATTTTGTATCGGGTGAATTAGAGCATGCGATAGTAAGTTGTTGGAAAGAAACCAAGCCCGATATTTTATTTTTAGAAGGACAATCTTCCTTGCGCAATCCAAGCGGTCCTTGTGGATTAGAAATGTTGATTTCGGGTAATGCAAAACAGGTGGTATTAATTTTTGCACCCAAGCGAAAATACTTTGATAATGAAAAACATTGGGGAGAGATTCCTACAGTCGCATCAGAGATTGAACTCATTGAAAAATTGGGATCAAAAGTGATTGCAGTGGCTGTGAATACAGAAAACTGTACCACAGAAGAAGCTTTTGCTTATCAAAAGGAATATGCAGCTAGCTTAGGCTTGCCTGTATTATTGCCTATACAAGAAGGTGTTGCGCCGTTTGTTCCTGTTCTTAAAGCTTTAATGCAATCTTAATATGAAAATAGTAGCCGTAAGAGCGTATCTACAAAAAATGGCTTTAAAGAAGCCCTATACCATTGCATACAATACTTTTTCAGATGTGTCATTGGCCTTTCTTGAGATAGAATTATCCAATGGAATGATAGGATATGGATCGGGAAGTCCTGCAGAAGAAGTAGTAGGAGAAACTACTGAGCAAACAGTGGCAAATTTAAATACGGACTTTGTTGCCAACTTTGTTGGAAGAGATATTCGTCATTTTCAACAAATCATTTTTGAATCGAATGTACATTTTCCGCATCTGCCAGGTACATTGGCAGCTATTGATATTGCCTTGCATGATGCATTTGGGAAATTCATGGGCGTATCAGTTGCTTCTTTTTACGGACAAAAAATGAATGCTTTGTCTACTTCTATGACGATAGGTATTAAAGGAGTGGACGAAACAATTGAAGAAGCAAAAGAATATGCTGCATTGGGCTTTAAAGTATTCAAAGTAAAAACAGGCATGGATGTTCAAGAAGACATTGAACGCATTGCTGCATTATATGTCGCTTTCGGGGATAATTACACCATCCGTGTGGATGCCAATCAAGGGTATGATTTGCCTAAATTGCAGCAATTCCTAAAAGCAACAGCAGCTTATCCTTTAGAACTCATAGAACAACCCTTGCCTGTGGGGCAGGAAGCAGCATTGCTTGCTTTGTCTGCAACAGAACGAAAAATATTGACTGCAGACGAGGC
>CAZAOF010000094.1:0-5733 GCA_964486665.1 uncultured Sediminibacterium sp. | reverse complement strand
GCACTTTCATGCCTGCAAATTAGAAATTTTTTAAGACACTTAGGGCAAAAATACCTGCAGTCTCTGTTCTGAGTCGAGTGGGGCCAAGATCAATGGGTTCGAAATGCTTTTCAATTGCTGCAGTAATTTCAGCAGGTGAAAAGTCGCCTTCGGGTCCTATTAAAAGGGCTAAGTTGTCACTTGGGGCGATAGTCTTTATAGAAACCTTATCGGCTGGCTCACAGTGAGCAATGAGTTTTTGGGATGCAGTAATGTGATCAATAAAATGAGCAAAAGGTGTTGGCTCAGCTAAAATTGGCAACCATGTTTGTTGGCTTTGTATCATGGCAGACTGAATGATCTGTTGCATTCTTTCTGTTTTGAAACGCTCATGAATGGTTCGATCACAAACCAAAGGAGTAATATGCGTTACGCCCATTTCTGTTGCTTTTTCAAAAAGCCATTCTAACCGTACTGCGTTTTTTAATAACGAAATGCCTAAGTGTATTTTTTGTTTTGGAGCTGCTGTTTGCGCCGATTCAATTATTGTAACAACCGCATTCTTTTTATGAGCTACCTGAATACTAGCATGAAACAATCCACCTTGTCCGTTGGTGATGTCAATGAAGTCACCTTCATTCATTCTTAACACTTGAATGCAATGTTTACTAGAGGCTTCGCTCAATGTAAACTGTGTTACACCAGTTGCAATAAGTGGTTCGTAAAAATAAGGAACAGACATAATGCAGTAATTTAGAAAGGTTGTTCGTCATTTAATCCGTCGTCAAACTCGCCACCATTCATTTTGCTTCCTTGAATAAAAAATCTACCTCCGTCTTGTGCATCTCCTCCTAAATTTGGAGAGATAGGTTTGTAATTACTGCCTAGTCCAGGTATGCCGCTGTCGCCATCCCATTCTTCAAATTTTTGTACATCTAAACGAGCTCTTAATTTCACTAAATCTAAAGAACCGTTTCTGTGTTTTGCAATCCTGATATGTGTTTCACCCATGGTGCTTTCGCCCATCTCGTTGCTCATTACTTCATAGTATTCTGGTCTGTAAATGAACATCACCATATCGGCATCCTGCTCAATCGCACCTGATTCACGTAAGTCACTCAACTGAGGCATCTTACTTTCTTTTCTGGTTTCTACCGCACGACTTAACTGAGACAATGCAATGATGGGCACATTCAATTCTTTAGCCAAAGCTTTTAAACTTCGAGAAATATTACTGATCTCTTGTTCTCTATTGGAATTTCTATCACCAGATCCACTCATCAATTGCAAGTAGTCAATGATGATAATTTTCACATCATGTTTGTTCACCAATCTTCTTGCTTTCGCTCTGAATTCAAAAATATTCAAGGCAGCTGTATCGTCAATATAGATAGGGGCTGATTCTAATTTATTAATACCCTTGGTGTGTAATTGTTGGTATTCGTAATCTTCTAATTTACCTCTCGAAATTTTCTCCATTTTAATTTCACTCTCCGCACTTAAAATACGTTGTACTAACTGCGAAGCGCTCATCTCCAAACTAAAGAAACCAACACCTTGTGGTTTGGTAGGGTGCAATGCAGCATTACGTGCAAGGTTCAATGCAAATGCGGTTTTACCTACAGAAGGACGTGCTGCTAAGATGATTAAATCGGTAGGTTGCCAGCCAAATGTTATTCTATCCAAAGAAGCAAATCCACTAGGTACACCAGAGATCTCATCTTTTTTAGTTCTTAGTTCATCTATACGCGTAATGGATTCTGCCAATGCATTGCCAATGTCCACAAAGTTCTTCTTAAGGTAGTTGTTGGTGATGTTAAACATCTTTGTTTCACTCTCGTCCAACAAATCAAATACATCTGTACTGTCTTCGTAAGAATTCGTGATAATTTCTCCGCTAATTCTAATCAGTTCTCTTTGGATAAATTTTTGTAAAACAATCTTAGAGTGCGCGTCAATATTTGCAGTAGAAACAACGACGTTGGTTAATTTAGAAATATAATAAGCGCCACCTACTTGGTCCAAATATTCGCGCATTTTTAATTCTTCTACTACAGTTAACATGTCAATAGGCATGTTTTTTTGTTGCAAGCTTTGCATCGACTGAAAAATCATTTGATGCGCTTCTACATAAAAACATTCTGGTTTCAATATTTCAGTCACCGTATCAAATGCGCTCTTTTCTAAAAGAATACCCCCCAGAATCGCTTCTTCTAGTTCTCTTGCTTGTGGCGGAATTTTTCCATACATCATAGCACTCACGTCGACAGAGCTCGTTTTCTTTCTCGTTGTTGATCTGGTATTGAGGTTAGGAAGTGCCATATAATTTATTGCTTTTCTTACTGCGAAAATCCTTTCAAAATTCGGCATCCCGAAATTTAATTATCCAATTGGCTTATCCACAGCCGATTACAATAGGATTTGCACATCAAAATTACAGTTATTAACTGGTTATGCAGGGCATTTTTTGGGTTGTGCACTTCTTGGGTCGATGGAGTCACTTATGCTCTTTTCTTAGCACGCTTTCAAAGGCCATTTGCTAGAAAATAAGGTCTATTTAAGTAGAAAATAGTATTTTTGAAGCTATACCTTAAAGTAGCATCATGACCATTAGTTATCGCTGGCTGTGTGAATATTTACCAGCACCCATCCCAAAAGAAGAATTATCTACTATATTGACTTCTATAGGTTTAGAAGTAGAGTCCTTAGAAATGTACGAAAATTTTAAAGGAGGACTTCAAGGTTTAGTAGTTGGAGAAGTGCTTGAAACAGCCCAGCATCCTAATGCAGATAAATTAAAATTAACCAAAGTCGAAGTTGGTGGGGAACGTCCATTGAATATAGTTTGCGGCGCATCCAATGTAGCGGTGGGTCAAAAAGTAGTGATCGCTCAAGTTGGTACTACCATTTATCCAAAGGGTGGAGCACCTATCACCATGAAATTGGCTAAGATAAGAGGGGAGGAAAGTGAGGGGATGATTTGTGCAGAAGATGAAATTGGTTTAAGTGACGACCATGCTGGTATTATGGTCTTGGATGCAGCTATTCCGGTGGGCAAGCCAGTGGCTGAATTGTATGATTATTACCAAGATTGGATATTTGAAATAGGGTTGACGCCAAACAGAATGGACGCCATGAGTCATTATGGTGTAGCTAAAGATGTTTGTGCTTATTTGACCTATCATGCTGCTAAAGCTGAACCTATTAGTCCTTTTAAGCAAACGCCCACTATTGACGCATCTATTGCGCCTTATGAAGTGGTGATTGAAAATCCAGAAGCCTGTGCAAGGTATAGTGGCATATTGATTGATGGCATTAAAGTGGGTCCATCACCAGCCTGGTTAAAGAATAAATTACAAGCTATTGGTGCTCGTTCTATCAATAACATTGTAGATATCACCAATTATATTTTACATGAAACTGGACAACCATTGCATGCTTTTGATGCTGCAAAAATTCAGGGTAAAAAAGTGGTAGTAAAAAAATGTCCACAAGACAGTTTGTTTGTCACATTAGACGAAAAAGAACGAAAACTAAGCGCACAAGATTTGATGATCTGTGACACCGAAAAGCCTTTATGTATCGCAGGTGTTTTTGGCGGACTGCATAGCGGAGTGAGCGCAACAACAAGTGCTATCTTTTTAGAAAGTGCTTGGTTTGAAAACGTACATATTCGTAAAACCTCTGTATATCACGGTTTAAGAACAGATGCTGCTACTCGTTTTGAAAAAGGCGTGGATATAGCGAGTGCCGTTAAAGTTTTAGAAAAAGCCGCTGCAATGATTCAAGAAATTGCAGGTGGCAAGTGCAGTAAAGTGGTTGATGTGTATCCAAATCCAGCCGAAAAAGTAAAAGTGTCGATGACTTTTGCTTACTTAAAAAAATTAAGTGGGAAGCAATATGCTGCAGATAAAGCAGTAGCAATTTTGACTAGTTTAGGATTTGATTTATTGCATCAAGACGCCGATGGCATACAAGTGGCAGTGCCTTATAATAAGCCAGACATTAGTATTGCAGCCGATTTAGTAGAAGAAATTTTACGTATTGACGGATTAGACAATATCGAAATCCCCACCTCCATTACCATAAGTCCATCGATTGATTTGTTGGAATCAAAAGAGCAGTTTAAAAATAAAATTGCTAACTATTTAGTAGGCCGTGGTTACACAGAAATTTTGACCAACTCCATTACCAACAGCAAATATTATTCGGAAGCGCAGTTGGAGACTACCGTAAAAATGTTAAATAGTTTAAGCGCAGACTTAGATGTGATGCGCCCAACGATGCTAGAAACGGGATTAGAAACAATTGCCTACAATAACAATAGAAAAAATGATTCCATTTCGTTTTTTGAAATGGGAAAAATATATGCAAAGACTGCTGCAGGAAAATACCAAGAACAAGAAATTTTAGCCATTTATCTTTCTGGCAAACAAATGCAAGATAGTTGGAGAGCGAAAGCTACCGATCAAGATTTTTTTGTGCTAAAGGGATTAGCCAAGGCATTGTGTGAACTACTAGGATTGAAAAAAATGAATTGGAATCCAATTGGCAATGGTCAATATGAAGTGCTTGTTGGTAAAACTATATTAGGTACCATTGAATTAGTTGGGGCGAAAAAACTAGCTCAATTCGATATCAAGCAGGCGGTAGGCTTTTTGAATTTTGACTTAGCAACTTTATTAAATGCCTATCAATCAGGCACGGTCAAATACCAAGAAATTTCAAAATACCCATCTGTTGAGCGTGATTTAGCTTTAGTGATTGATCAATCTGTTCCCTATGCAGCCATTGAACAAACTATTAAAACAGTGCAGTTGGATAGCTTAAAAGAAAGTCATGTTTTTGATATCTTTGAAAGTGATAAACTTGGCGTAAATAAAAAATCAGTAGCTATTAACTTTGTGTTCAATGCAGGATCAGCCACCTTGACAGATACTGAGATTGATGGGATGATGAAAAAGTTGATTGCTGCATTTGAAAAAAATATTCAAGCAGTCATTAGAAAATAAATAATTACTTTCAAGTCATAAATAGTTTGTTATGTCTGATTTACAGACTTCTTTAATTGGCCTCCATGAAAAATTGCAACTCTTGCTTAAGCGACAGCTTGCTTTAGAGAAGGAGAACCTTCAATTGAAGGGTACGCTGGCAGACAAGCAACATAGGATTGAGCAACTAGAAAATGAGCTTAAGAAAGAACAAGCTGCTTTGACTGCTGCTCAGATGCGTCCCTCACAACAAATGGATCCTTCCGAAAAAGCTGCCTTGAATAAAAAAATAGACCATTATATTAAAGAAATCGATAGCTGTATTCAAAACCTGAATCCTTAACCATGTCAGACAACGTAATCGATACACCAGAAAACTTAATTCCAGTCAACATATTGATAGCAGACAGGAACTACAGAGTTAAAATAAGCCCCAAAGACGAGGAGTCGGTTCGTAAGACAGCTGCTTTGATCAATCAAAAAATGATTGAGTTCAAAAGTATGTATGCGGGCAGTGATATGCAGGATTATATCTCCATGGTCCTACTTTGGTTCACTACTGAGCAACAACAAAATGGCCAGAAACTGTATGAAATGGAGTCTATACAGGCTCAAATTGACGGCATGTCAGCTGCTATAGATAAAGTGCTCGTAAATACTAGCTTATAACACAATATTGGGCTTATTTCGGTTCAATCTTTACATTATTTGTTTATCTTCGTTGCCGAACCTTAGTGGAGAAGCAGGGTGATTTTATTAAACA
>CAZAOF010000093.1:0-5758 GCA_964486665.1 uncultured Sediminibacterium sp. | reverse complement strand
CAATATCCCTAAGGTAAGCCTCCACCGAATGGCCGCTCAATGATTTCTCTAATTGTAAGAAAGCTTTGAATCCTTTTTTATAGATTTCCCATTGCATGTGCTCAGAACTAGTTTGGAAAAGATTTGATAGTTAGTTGATAAAGGGTTTATTTCGCATCAGATTCATATCCCTATGCAAGTAAATTTAAGGTCATTTAAGCAGAAAGTTAGACATAACGCAAAACAATTCAGGTCCTTCTTAACAAAGATAGAAAAGAAAAATCCTAAAAACCTAGATCAGTTAACTGTAACATTAAGTTCAGAAGTTTGGGCCGAAGTCGATTGTTTGTCTTGTGCCAATTGTTGCAAGTCCATGAGTCCTACATTTACGCCTAAAGACATTAAAAGGATTGCAGCTCATTTAGAAATGAAGCCTGCTGAATTCAAAGAAACTTGGTTGGAGTATGATAAAAAAGATAAGGATTGGTTAAACAAATCAAGACCTTGTCAGTTTTTGAATTTGACTTCAAATATGTGTTCTATTTATGAAGTACGACCAGCAGATTGCGCTGGCTTCCCACATTTAACCAAGAAGAAATTTGTAGAGTACGTGCATGTACACAAACAAAATGTGGAGTATTGTCCTGCTACTTATAAGTTAGTGGAGAAGATGCAATTAGCTATGCAATAAGCTTGTCTTAAAAATAGACATCTTCAATAAAAAATAGGTTCCATTTGTCTGCATCTTGCAGCTGAATCGCGATCACGTCAAATTGAATGATTTTCCATTGCGGATGTTGGTATTGAAACATTGCTGCTCCGTTTTTCAGGTGTTGCATTTTTTTAGCATCAATATGCTGTTCAGGAAAACCATATTCACTAGTGCGCCTCGTCTTTACTTCTATAATATGTAGGCAATTATTTTTAGCGGCAATAATGTCTATTTCTAAATGTTTATAGCGCCAATTGCGATACAATAAAGTGTAGCCTAATTGGACGAGGTAGTCTGCCGCTTTATTTTCGCCTAAAAACCCAGTATCTTTGTTATGGTAACTCATTGTAATATGTTTTGGGTAACCAGGAATTTAGATAAAAACAATACATGAACACAGCGTATAAATTACAAGGAATTCATAGACATTACGAGTGGGGAGGTAAGCAATTTTTACCTCAGTTAATGCATGTAGATAATGTATCGGGGAAACCTTTTGCAGAATATTGGATGGGGGCGCATCCCTCCGCTCCAGCATTGGTTATTACGAATGAGGGTAGCATGCCTCTTGATCAATTTATTCAAACAGACCCTATCGCTTCGCTTGGCCAAAAAACGGCTGAACATTTTGGTAGTCTTCCTTATCTTTTCAAGATTCTTGATGTAGAAAAGATGTTGAGCATCCAAGTGCACCCAACAAAACAACATGCAGCAATTGGTTTTGAAAAAGAGCAGTTAGCGGGTATTCCTATTGACGCGCCAAACAGAAATTATAAAGATCAAAACCATAAGCCAGAAGTGATGGTGGCCTTGAGTGATTTTTGGTTATTACATGGTTTTTTGCCAGCGGCTTCATTAAAAAATAGACTCTCAAGTTTGGCCCCTTTACACTCTTTACTACCCATTTTTGGAGACAATGATTATGCTAGTTTGTACAGTTATTTTATGCGTTTATCAAACGAAGCCGCAGATTCAATTTTGCTCCCTCTATTAACATTGGCGGTTAAAGAAGTGGCAGAAGGTAAGGTAGATAAAACACATCCACATTGGTGGGCGAATAAATATTATGGGGGCGTTGTTCCAAGTTCGAATATTGATAAAGGCCTTTTATCCATTTATATTTTGAATATTGTACAGGTTCCTAAATACCATGGCGTGTTTCAGGGGGCGGGATTATTACATGCTTATTTAGAAGGCCAAAATATAGAACTGATGGCCAATAGCGACAATGTATTACGTGGAGGACTAACGCCAAAGCATATAGATATTGAAGAGCTAATTCAGCATATACAATTTGCACCCACTTCTCCAAACATCTTAACCGGGGATCGTATTGGTTCATTTGAACTTCAGTTTCCTTGCCCGGTGCCTGATTTTGGTTTAACAAAAATAGCTATTCCGGTAGGGGAAACTTACACAAACCAAACTGGGTCTTTAGAAATGTTTTTAGTCATGCAAGGTGCAGTTAAAGTAAATGGAATTCATTTGCAACCGGGAGAATTGGCTGCAGTCAAGGCTGGAGAAGCTTATCAGATTGTTCAAACTGGATCTGAGGAAGCTGTTTTATTCAAATCCTTTGTCCCTTAGTGAATTTATACACATATGAGGAAAATCATTCCTTTATAAAACAAGTCATTTATGTATATTTGTTTTATACAAAGAAAATAATAAATAGCAACTGATGAAACTGAACAAAGAAATAGTGATCGCTTTAATTATAATGATTGCAACAAGTGCTTTATATAGAGTATTGCCAGGACGTCCTTATGGATTCGCTCCACAAATCGCAATCGCTTTATTTAGTGGATCCTTATTTGTAAAAAATAAGCATTTTGCATTTTTGTTACCATTGATCTCTATGTTCTTGTCTGATTTATTTTACCAAGTGTTGTATGTAAATCACTTGAGTCCAATTCAAGGTTTTTATGACGGACAATGGCAAAACTATTTATTAATTGCAGCTACTGCTATTTTTGGATTTGGATTACAGACTAACCAATTGAGTAAGTTTGTAGGCAATTTTATTGCAGCTCCAACCGTATATTTTTTAGTTTCTAATTTTATTGTATGGGCTAGTTTTGGTGGTTACCAACGTCCATTAACAAGTTCAGGTTTAATGCAAACAATGATAGATGGATTGCCTTTTTATGGCTACAGCTTAGCAGGTACAATGGTATTTGGCGCTGTGTTATTTGGAGGCTTTAAATTGGTTCAACCAAAGTTGGTTTCTGCTTCATAGAATTCGTCAACTTGCCATGGTCCTGCATCAGCAGCCATTGTAGCTAGTTCGTCACATCTATTGTTGTAAGGATTCTCGGCATGTCCTTTAACCCAATGAAATTTCACCTTATATTCCTTTGAGAGTGCATAAAAGGCCAACCATAGGTCTTTGTTCTTTTTGCCTCCTTTGAAATCGGTTTTTATCCAATTGTCCAGCCACTTTTTCTCTACGGACTCCACTACGTATTTACTGTCTGTATAGACTGTGATGGGTAGTTTTTTTGTCTTCAAAATGGAAATCGCTTTGATGACAGCTAGTAATTCCATTCGATTATTAGTGGTATGCCTATATGCTTCTGCTATTTCTTTTACCTTTTCTCCCCAAATCAAAATTGCCCCAAAACCGCCAGGTCCTGGATTGCCTCTTGCAGCTCCGTCTGTGTATATAATTATTTTATCCATTAAGTCCCTTTCTTGGTCGCAAGCAAGATACAATAATTTGATTAGTTAAGCCTATTTCAGTGTTTTGTAATTATCTTTATTGCCGTTCGAAAAACGATTCTATATGATTGAAAAACTGAATTTTCACTTAAGGTTTAAGACTAGTTTTGGTCAAGCCATTTTTATTACGGGAGACCATCCTTTATTAGGGAATGGCAAAATCGAACAGGCAATACCAATGGTTTATTTGAATGACGATTATTGGGTATTGCATTTAGAAACCAAGGGGCTACTAAAAGAGGGTACTATTTCGTATAGTTATTTTATTCAAAATGCAGATGGAACCAGAAGTTTTGATTGGGGTTCGGATAAATCAATCATCGTTAATCAAGTCAGTACAAAAGAATTGGTTTTAATAGACGCTTGGAATTTTACAGGGTATACAGATAATGCATTTTATACAGCACCCTTTGCAAATGTTTTATTAGCGCCTTCAAAGACTCAGGCAACACCTTCGATTCCAAAAAATACAACGCATGTATTCAGAGTTAAAGCACCGCTATTAGCACCTGATCAAACCATTTGCATTATTGGCGAGGCTAAGGAGATTGGTGGATGGGATGCAGCTAAAGCTTTGCCTTTGCAGAAAATAGTAGATCAACCTTATTTTGAAATTGCATTGAATTTAAGCAATAGCAATTTCCCATTTGTCTATAAATACGGCATTTATGATACGGCTCAAAAGCTATTCGTTTCTTTTGAGTTGGGGAACAATAGGGTATTGTATGAGCCAGTTGGTAATAATAAATTAGTATTGGCCCAAGATGGGTTTGCACATGTAGGACATACACAATGGAAAGGCGCAGGTGTTGCGATTCCAGTATTTTCATTAAGATCCAACCAAAGTTTGGGAGTAGGAGAATTTAGCGATATTAAATTATTGGCAGACTGGGCTAAAAAAATTGGGCTTAAATTAATTCAGTTATTGCCAATCAATGATACAACTGCAACACATAGCTGGATGGACTCTTATCCTTATGCAGCTATTTCTGCTTTTGCATTGCATCCAATGTATATTCGATTATCTGAATTAGTAGATGCAGGACAAGAAAAACTTATTGCAACTGCAGTTACTAAACAAGCAGCATTGAATGCTTTGCCAGACATGGATTATGATCAAGTGCTTGCAGTAAAGTGGGAAGCATTAAAAGCAGTCTATGCAGTGAATGGTAAAAGAGATTTAGCCACACCTGCTTTTAAACAATTTTTCGAAGACAATAAAGAATGGTTGGTTCCATATAGTGCATTCTCTTATTTGAGGGATTTGTATGGTACTGTTGATTTTAATACATGGCCTAGTCATGCGAAATTTAGTGGAACCGAAATAGATCAATTAGTAGATCCAACTTCAAAGACCTACACAACAATCGCCTTCTTTTATTTTGTTCAATTTCATTTACACCTGCAGTTAAAAGCAGCAACAGATTATGCGCATGCGCAAGGAGTTGTATTAAAGGGAGATATTCCAATTGGGGTATACCGTTTTGGAGCAGACGCTTGGCAACATCCAGATTTATTTCATATGGATATGCAAGCAGGGGCGCCTCCAGATGATTTTGCCGTAGCAGGACAAAACTGGGGATTCCCTACCTATAACTGGGAGGTCATGGCTGCAGATGGCTTTGCTTGGTGGAAATCTAGGTTTGACCAAATGAAGTTCTATTTTGACGCATTTAGGATTGACCATATATTAGGCTTCTTTAGAATTTGGAGTATCCCTATGCACGCTGTCGAAGGTATATTGGGGCATTTTGTTCCATCCATTCCGGTTGGTATCAATGAGTTTAGTGCAAAAGGAATTGCTTTTGATCACTACAGATTTACAAAGCCATATATTAATGAAACTATTTTGTTTCAGGAATTTGGTTATGACAATGAGTACGTTAAAGCTAACTTTTTAGAAGCAATTGGGAATGGACATTATGCAATGCTGCCGGCGTTTAGTACACAACGTGCAGTGGAAGCTTATTTTGCAGCCGAAGCGCAAAGTGAAGCCAATGCAAAAATGAGACAAGGATTATATAATTTGATTGCCAATGTTATTTTAATAGAGGGTGATAAACCACAGGAATACCACTTTAGATTTAATATAGGACAAACTAGTTCATTTAAAAATTTAGACGAAAGCACTAAATATTTATTGAATGAATTGTATGTAGACTATTTCTTTAAAAGGCAGGATGCAGCATGGGAAAAAGAAGCGATGAAGAAATTGCCTATGTTAAAGCGTTCAACGAATATGTTGATCTGTGGTGAGGACTTAGGTTTGGTGCCCTCTTGTGTTCCAAATGTGATGTATCAATTAGGTATGTTAAGTTTAGAAGTACAACGTATGCCTAAAGCGAC
>CAZAOF010000092.1:0-5897 GCA_964486665.1 uncultured Sediminibacterium sp. | reverse complement strand
AAGATGTGGCTGCTGTATTTTTTGATGCAGATAAGGATGGAGACATGGATTTATTAGTTGGTTCTGGTGGTAACAATCGCTTGTCTACAAGAGGAGAATTGAACCACAGACTTTTTATAAATGACGGCAAAGCCAATTTTACGCATCGTCCTGATGCATTCCCAGTCTTTGAATACAATACAGGCGTTATGGTGCCATTGGATTACGATTCGGATGGCGACCTTGATGTATTTGTAGGCGCTCGAAATACGCCATTAAAATACGGCGTAACGCCAGCGAGTGCTTTGTATCAAAACAATGGGCAAGGGCAGTTTACAGATGTGACTAAAACAGTTGCTCCTGATTTTGTAAAACTCGGTATGGTAACCAGTGCAGTATGGGGTAAGCTAAATAATAAAGACAGGTCCACATTGATTGTAGTGGGTGAATATATGTATCCAATCATCTATGCTTTTGAAAAAGGAAAGATGGTGGAGCAGGCTACCAATTTAAAGGAGATGCATGGCTGGTGGCAAACTATCCAAATGGCAGATATCGATGGAGATGGATTTCTGGATTTGATTATTGGTAATATGGGGGAGAATGGATATTTAAAGCCAACACCAAAAGCACCTGTGAAACTTTGGATCAATGATTTTGATGGCAATGAAAGTATCGATAAAATTTTAACAAGAACTATTGATGGAAGAGATGTGCCAGTGTTTTTAAAAGGAGAGATGCAAGAACAAATTCCTTTGCTTAAAAAAGAGAATTTGAATTATGAGATTTATGCAAAAAAATCCTTCCAGGAATTGTTTAAAAAAGAATTAGTAGAGAAAGCTGCAATGAAATTGTATAACTATTCTAGTTCTATCATTGCTTGGGGAAAGGGCAATGGACAGTTTGATATACAACGCCTGCCAAATGAAGTTCAATTTTCATCCTTAAATGCAATGGTGAATACAGATGTAAATGGAGATGGTAAAGTAGATATAGTGATGGGGGGCAATCAATTTGGGTTCTTGCCTCAGTTTGGTCGATTAGACGCTAACTATGGATTGGTATTGATTAACAAAGGTAAAAGAGTATTAGAGGTAGTAGAAGACAAGCAATCGGGCCTCGCCATTACAGGGCAAGTTAGAGATATGGTATTGATTCAGCAGTCAAGTCAAAAGGGCGTGTTGTTTATTAGAAATAATCAGTACCCTGTGTACATGAAAATAAAATAAATTTATTTATTTATGTTGTTCAATCATATGAGTAGAATAAAACAAGCAACAGCCCTGTTAGTTACAGGTGCAATGCTTTTTTCCTGTAACATAAGTAATAAGGAAACGCCCTTATTTGAAGCATTGTCTGCGGAACAGACTGGTATCCAATTCGAAAATAAGTTACGACCTACAGAGCAGTTTAATATGTTTCATTATATGTACTATTATAATGGCGCAGGTGTGGCTACAGGGGACTTTAATAATGACGGGCAAGTAGATATCTTTTTCGCCTCTAATGAAGGGGACAATCAGTTGTATTTAAATAAAGGAAAATTACAATTTACAGAAGTAAGTAAGCAGGCGCAGGTGCCTCAGGACAGTGCTTGGAATACAGGGGTGTCAGTTGTGGACATCAACAATGATGGCTTATTAGATATTTATATTTGCAGGTTAGGTAAATTCGAAAAATTTGTTTCAAAAAATCAGTTACTAGTTTGCACGGCTATAGAAAACGGTATTCCTAAATACAAAGAGGCAGCTGCCGATTATGGATTGGATTTTTCTGGCTTTAGTACACAAGCAAGTTTCTTTGATTATGATCAGGATGGCGATTTAGATGTTTTTTTATTAAATCATTCCGTACATCAAAACGGAACTTTTGCGCCTAGAACTAGTTTCATGGGTACTTTTGATCCACTGTCAGGCGATCGTATTTTTGCTAATAATAACGGATATTTTGAAGATGTGACAAAAGCATCTAAAATCAATAGCACAGCCATTAGTTATGGCCTAGGGGTAGTGATGAGCGATATTAATTTAGATGGTTGGGTAGACATTTATGCAGGGAATGATTTTCATGAAAATGATTATTTGTATATCAATCAAAAGAATGGAACTTTTGAAGACGAGCAAAAAAAGCGATTAATGCATACGAGTCAATACTCGATGGGAGTGGATGCTGCTGACTTAAACAATGATGGATTTCCTGAAATTGTCTCCATGGACATGTTACCAAAAGATCCATATATTTTAAAAAGGTCTTTAGGAGAAGACGATTACGATATTTATCAATATAAAATTTCAGTGGGCTATGATTACCAATTTACACGTAACAATTTGCAATGGAACCGACGTAATGGCAAGTTTAGTGAAATAGGCATGTATTCGGGTATGTTTGCTACGGACTGGTCTTGGGCAACCTTATTGATGGACTTTGACAATGATGGGTATAAAGATATTTTTGTAGCCAATGGCATCCCAAAGCGGATGAATGATATGGACTATGTGAATTATGTGTCTAATCAAGAAATTCAAGAAAAAATTAGAGACAATAAAATGGGCGAAAAGGATATGGCGCTGATTGACCGCTTTCCTGAAATTAAAATCCCGAATCAATTTTTCTTAAATAAAAGGAACTTATCCTTCGATGATAAAGAGAAAGCGATTACCAATAATCCTTCCTCTTACTCAAATGGCGCTGCCTATGCAGATTTCGATAATGATGGCGACTTGGATTTGGTTGTAAATAATGTGAACGACAAGTCCTTTATTTATGAAAATAAAACCAATCATGATACAACTGCTCATTCAGTGTCAGTGATTTTAAAAGGAGCTGCTAAAAATAGTAATGCAATAGGGTCTAAGCTTGTATTATTCACTCCAGGCGAAATAAGAACTTATGAGAAATTCCCGGTGAAGGGTTTTCTTTCTAGTATGGAAATTCCGATGTTGATCGGCTTAAAAAATACAAAAATTGATTCTGCTTTTTTAATCTGGCCAGACAATAGTTACCAAAAAATTGCAGCTGCTACATTCAATAAAAAACAGTTGTCTTTAACTTACCAGGTGGGCCTTCCTAAATTTAATTACAATCTAATTAACCAACATTGGCCACAGGGCACAAAACAAGCTCTTGATTTTACTGCAGCTTCTGGCATTCAATTCAAGCACCAAGAAAATATTTTTCAAGAATTCAATAGAGAACAACTGATCCCGCAAATGAACTCTACAGAGGGGCCTGCCTTGGCAGTTGGGGATGTAAACAAAGACGGGTTGGAAGATATATTTATTGGAGGTGCAAGAGGATTTAGTGCAGCATTATACTTTCAGCAAAAAAATGGAAAATTTATTCAATCTAAGCAAGAAGCTTTTCAATTAGATAGCAATTACGAAGATGTTTGCGTCGTCATGACAGATGTGAACAAAGATGGGCTTCAAGATTTGGTTGTAGGGTCAGGTGGAAACGAATATTTTGGTAAAGACAAACACATGATGCCAAGAGTCTATCTTAATCAACCTTCTGGTCAGTTCAAGGTGCTTGAAAATGCGATCCCTATATACAATCAAAGTTCGTCAATTGTTGCAAGAGACTTTAATCAAGATGGCGCAGTGGATCTTTTAATCACTAGTAGAGTAACGGCGATGGAATATGGGTCTGCTACGGACAGTTATGTATTGTATAACGAAGGAGATGGGCATTTTAAAAATGTAACAACTTCTGTTGCTCCAGATTTAATGGGTATAGGGTTCATCACGAATGCTACAGAGATGGATATCAATAAGGATGGGAAAATGGAAATTGTATTAACGCATCAGTGGGGCGGAATTGATGTGTTGTATCCGTCAGCTCAAAGATGGAAAAAGGCAAGCCTAAGCAATTTACCCGGCTGGTGGAATTTTATATTGCCGGTTGATATAGATTTAGATGGAGATATGGATTTTATTGCTGGCAACTTAGGGTTAAACACAAGGTTAAAGGCAACTGAAAAAGAGCCTATCAGCATGTATTATAACGACTTTGATGACAATGGCAAATTCGAACAAATTATTACCTTTTATTTACAGGGGAAAGAAATACCATTTGCAAATAAAGATGAGATTCAAAGACAGATCCCAAAAATAAAAAAATCCTTTTTATATGCGGAAGACTTTGCAAAAGCAAACTTGTATGATATTTTCACAAAGGAAAAATTAAAATCAGCTAAAGTGGTCCGTGCGTATCATTTTGCAAATACTTTGTTCATCAATGACAGCAAGGGTGTATTCACGCCCAAAGTATTGCCTTGGGAGGCGCAAATATCTGCCTATAAAGCAGCTGCTATTGTAGACGCGAATGGAGATAAATGGCCAGACTTGCTATTGATGGGCAACTTCTATGATAACAATGTACAAATGGGCAGGTACGATGCTGACTATGGAACACTGTTGATCAATAGTGGTAAGCAGGACTTTAAAGTTGCTCCTATGAATGGGCTAAGTATTAAAGGACAAGTAAGGCGTATTGCACCAATTCAAATGAATAAGCAGCTTGCTTATGTACTAGGCATGAATTCGGATAGCCTAAGGATCATTGGGTTTAAGCAATAAGCCTAATAAATGGGGTAGTTGATTGTAGATATCCAACGATTTGGATCTTTTTCCAAAAGCCTATTTGTATTATAAATAATAAAAGGAATCGCAGGGGACGACTTTTGTTTGTCATTAATATACTGCTTGGTTGCTTCAAATGCTTGATTGACTTTTGCTTGATTACCTTCCACTTTAACGGAAAGTAAATTACCTAGCACCATTTTTTTAATAAAAAACCCATCACTTACAGGAATGTCTTTTTCCAGTGGAATGGCCACTTGCGTGTACACCTCATTTGTGTCAATTCTTGTGATATTAACCATCGGCGCACCTTTGATCTTCCCGTTTTGCTTAGTCACATATTGCTCTAATTGATTGATCATCTGATAAACCTGAAACAAGGTTGGCGTGTCTTTTAATGTTTGGTCGACTGTAATCAAACTAGAGTCTTTCACACGTGTTTCAATAATATCAAATCCATATACCCCTTTGTTGTAATTATAATAAGCACTTGCGGCTGTCAAAACACGATCTAATTTGTTTTGAATTTTTTTCGCAAAAATATAATATTGTAATCTTGCCACTGGTGACCATTGGCTGTTGTCCATGATCGTTTCATAACTTATTAATGAATTTTTACCCTCTCCATTTTCAATTGAAAACACAACCGGCACCTGAATGCCATCTTGATCTAACGCTGTTTGTATCGTGGCAACTAGACTACTAGTTGCTTGTAGTGAAATATCTTTTGGCATCCACTCCGACCATTTTGAAGTTTGCATCATTCCTCTAATAACACTTGCAGTTGGCTGATAGACCAATTGAGTGCCTTTTATCAGTATTTGACTAGGAATTAGTGAATACACTGCAGTAAGGCTTAAAAGCAGGATTGCCAAGACGGACAGTACTATTTTGCGCATAAGTTCATTTGGATTGAGAGGGTGAAAATACAAAAAATCTTCCCTTTATAACGGGTCGATTTCGGTAAAAAGTTATATTTTAGGTTATTGAAAAAGATAGGCGCTATATTATTCTTGGGCATTTTGCTTTTTAACGGATTCGGGTACCGATTGGTATCGAATTACTTTGACCAAAAAGCGTCCGATCAATTAGTGGCATTAATTGAAGAAAATGACTATGATGAAGCTTCATTAGTCGTAATAAAAACGCCAATCAATCTTCCTTATTACGCTAACAACCCTCAATTCGAAAGAGTGGATGGAGAGATAGTTATTAAAGGCATTGTATATCAGTACGTTCAAAGGAGGATTTATAACGATAGTTTAGAATTAAAAGTAATACCCAACCAAGATCGTTTGCACATTAAAAATGCAAGAGAAGATTTTTATAAATTAGCAC
>CAZAOF010000091.1:0-5918 GCA_964486665.1 uncultured Sediminibacterium sp. | reverse complement strand
GATGACATAATTAAAGCTTGTACATCTTTTGGAAAACAAGATCCACCATAACCAATGCCTGGGAATAAAAATCTTTTTCCAATACGCTCATCTGACCCAATCCCTCTTCTCACCATGTCCACATCCGCGCCCATGCGCTCACATAGTTGTGCAATCTCGTTCATGAAAGAGATCTTAGTAGCAAGAAAACTATTCGCTGCATACTTCGTTAACTCAGAACTACGCTCATCCATAAAGATCACTGGATTACCCTGTCTTACAAAGGGCGCATATAAATCACTCATTAATTTCTTTGCACGCTCTGATCTTGTTCCTACCACCACTCTATCTGGCTTCATAAAATCATCCACCGCCACTCCCTCTCTTAAAAACTCAGGGTTGCTTACTACATCGTATTCGCCTGCGTAATTTTTTGCAATCGCCGCACTTACTTTATCCGCTGTGCCCACCGGTACTGTGCTTTTGTTCACAATAACTTTATAGCCTTTTAAAATCTTTCCTAAATGATCCGCAACACCCAATACATATTTTAAATCCGCACTACCATCCGCACCCGGAGGTGTGGGTAAAGCTAAAAAGATAATCTCTGCATCCTCCACCGCTTCTTCTAACTGCGTCGTAAACTTTAATCGCTCTTCTTTGATATTTCTTAAAAATATCTTCTCTAACCCTGGCTCGTAAATAGTGATTTGTCCAGCACTTAGCTTTTCAACTTTAGCCTTATCAATATCCACACAGGTCACTTTGTTACCCGTCTCTGCGAAACAAGTACCTGTTACTAATCCAACATATCCTGTGCCTACTACTGCTATTTTCATCTGTAATTATTTAAGCACGATTAATTAAAAAATGATTGAACTCCATCTGTGATATATTTTAGCTGCTCCTCATCCATTTCTGTATGTATTGGTAATGAACAAACACATGGTGTTAGTTGATCCGTAACTTTTAAATCCCATTGGCTTTGATGTCCATTTGCAAACATCTTTTGAAGATGTCCTGGAACTGGATAATAAATCATGCAAGGAATTTCTTTTGCACTTA
The DNA here is from genome assembly GCA_964486665.1 of uncultured Sediminibacterium sp. Taxonomy (GTDB): domain Bacteria; phylum Bacteroidota; class Bacteroidia; order Chitinophagales; family Chitinophagaceae; genus Sediminibacterium. Next base: position 4,874 of record CAZAOF010000091.1, on the reverse strand, counting down.
AATGCGCAATAAATTTTTCTCTATCCACTCCTTTTAATTGCATGGTATATTGATGAAATACATGCGTACTATATCTAGCAATCGATGGAGTAACAATAGCATCTATACTTTTAAAAGCATTGGTATAAAAATCGGCCACTGCTTGTCTTGCTTTGTTATAACTATCAAGCTTAGTAAGTTTTATATTTAAAATAGCTGCTTGAATAGAATCCAATCTTGAATTACATCCCACCACATCGTGGTAATAGCGAGCAGATTGTCCATGATTCGCAATCATCGCCATTTTATCTGCCAACACTTTATCATTGGTGAATAATGCACCCCCATCGCCAAATGCCCCTAAATTTTTACTTGGGTAAAAAGAAGTTGCACCGATATGTCCCATGGTACCTGTTTTTTTTACAGTACCGTCAGAGAAAGTATAATCAGCACCAATCGCTTGTGCATTGTCCTCTATTACATATAAATTATGTTGCTTGGCAATGGCTAGTATTTCTTCCATTGGCGCTGCTTGTCCATATAAATGCACAGGCACAATCGCTTTTGTTTTAGGTGTAATGGCTTTTTGTAAGCTATCCACGTCCATGCAAAAAGTCACAGGATCAACATCTACAAAAACAGGCGTTAATTTTAACAAAGCAACTACTTCTGTAGTAGCAATATAAGTAAAGGAAGGTGTGATCACCTCATCTCCTGGTTGTAAATCCAAAGCCATCATGGCAATCTGTAGCGCATCGGTACCATTTGCACATGGAATAACATGTTGGACTCCTAAATAATCAGCTAAATTTTTAGTAAAATCTTGTACTGATTTACCATTAATATAAGCGGCACTATCTAAAACAGAATGTATTGCCTGATCTACTTCCTCTTTGATGGCTAGATACTGATTTTTAGTGTCTACCATTTGTATTTTTCGCATCCAATGAATTTTGTCAAAATTACAATAAATTGACCAAAAAGGTGGAAATCCCCCCATAGTATCCCATCTTTGCAATAGCCCATTTTTATGATACTATATCGACTTTTTATATGGCTCTACCCAATACTTGCAAAGCTCATTAGTCCATTTAATGAAAAAGCAAAACATTGGGTCAATGGACAAGCTGCTGTTTGGGATGAAGTTCATTCTTTTAGTAGCAAAATTACGGGGCCCATTATTTGGGTACATTGCGCCTCCTATGGTGAATTTGAACAAGGTCTTCCAATCATCAATTCATTAAAAAAAACATATCCAACTCATCAGATATGGGTCAGTTTTTTTTCGCCTTCTGGATACTTACACCGTAAACAGGATCCTAATGTCGATTTTGTAACCTATTTGCCATTAGATAGTCCAAGGGCTGCTGCCAAATGGATGGAATTGGTTCAACCAAAATGCATTGTATTCATCAAATATGAATTTTGGTATTTTTATTTGAAAGTTGCTGCACAACAAAATATTCCAACCATTTTAGCTTCTGCTATTTTTAGACCTGAACAAATTTTCTTTAAACCATATGGTGGATTTTACCGTAAAATGCTTCGTTTATTCAAAGGCATTTTAGTCCAAGATGCAAATTCAAAAGCTTTAGTTGCCCCACTTTTAAACCAAACACATTTAAGCATTAGTGGAGACACCCGATTTGATCGTGTGGTTGAAATTGCTACTGCAAAAGAACCGATTGCATGGGTTGCAAACTTGGCGAATATAGAAACGATTGTTGCAGGAAGTACTTGGGAACAAGACCATGCTTTACTTGGTACTGTTGCTGAAAAATGGAATCAATTCAATTGGATCATTGTCCCGCATCATGTGGATGAAGCAGCTATTAAAGCTTGTCAAAAGCATTTTCCAAATTCAGTTCGTTTGTCTGAATGGTTAATACAATCAGCTACTAAAATGGATAAACCAATTGTGTTAATTGTGGATCAAATTGGTTTGTTAAGAAACCTATACCAATATGCAAGTATCGCATATATAGGTGGCGGATTTACAAAAGATGGCATCCACAATGTCTTAGAAGCTGCAGCATTTGGTAAACCAGTCATTTGGGGACCTAATGATGTAAAATATCAAGAAGCAATTGGTTTACGTAACGCAAATGGCGGCATTAAAATCGAAGATGCTATTACTTTAAATCAAGTAATAGAAAGACTTTTAGAAAATAGAACCTATTGTGAAAATATGGGTAAAGCTGCTGCGGAGTTTGTACATTCAAATGCAGGAGCTACCCAAAAAACGATTGAATTTGTTAAGCAAATCTACGTTTCACCAACAGGTCAAAAGCTTTAACCACTGCTGCTGAGTCATCCCAATTGTTTTGTGCGCGTAAATTAGATTTTATCCAAAATTGAGCCTCTGCATAAATTTTAAAAGCATTGATCGTTTTAACTGCTTGTTCAAATGCTTTTTCATCACCACCAAAAAGGGTTTCTATGAATTGAAATTTGTCATTGATTCCAATTGCAGATTTTAAATCTTTGATAGGGTCTAAAGCTAACTTCTCTTGAAGTTCAGAAGTGGTAACCGTTGAATTAATTTCTGTTGGTAAAACAACTGGAGTAGTTGGTCTAATTGAAACGGAAGGAGCAACAGGCTCTAATTTTGGTAAACTAGGAATCCTTACTACAACAGGCTCATCATTTAATTTTGGTGCAAAATTGGATTCGACTCCCCCTGGCATCATCACCGAAACATTGTTCGGGAGATTGTTAAATTGATCTGTTTCTGATAATTCTGCTAACAATTGGACTGCCGTTTGTTTTAATTGGCTTTTGTCCGCCTTTTGGGCCAATTGTGTGGTTAATTTTTCAACCAAAGCGGCAACTCTTTCCATAGGAATGTCTACTTTTGAAGGAATTAAAGAATAAGGATTTATTTAAGAACGAAAAAGAAATTGCATTATTGTCTATGTTTATTGAACAAAACTTTTCAAAAGAAAAAAGAGGCTGGTTAGAAGTGGTTTGCGGCAGTATGTTTAGTGGCAAAACCGAAGAGTTGATTAGGAGACTTAAAAGAGCTAGAATTGCTAATTTAAAAGTAGAAATCTACAAACCTGCAACTGATACAAGATACGATATCGAAAAAGTGGTGAGTCATGATTCAAATTCTATCCCATCTATACCCATTGACCATGCAAAAAATATCTTATTACTTGCCGAACACGCAGATGTAGTAGGCATTGACGAAGCGCAGTTTTTTGATGATGAAATTGTTCGTGTTTGTGAAACCCTTATTATGCAAGGTAAAAGAGTAATTGTAGCTGGTTTAGATATGGATTATTTAGGTAAGCCATTTGGATCTATGCCGCAACTCTTAGCCATTGCTGATTTTATTACAAAATTGCATGCAATTTGTGTTCAGTGTGGCCATTTAGCCAATGTCTCTCATAGAACTAGTGACGAGGAGGGAACAGTTGTGTTAGGTGAAAAAAATAATTATGAGCCTAGATGTAGAATCTGCGCAGCAAAATAAGCTTACCTACTTCATGAAAGAATCGCTAAAAAATATTACCGCACTTTTAAAAAAAGATTTACTTCTTGAGTGGAGGCAGCAGTATACTTTTTTTGGCATCTTGATCTATTTAGCCTCTACTACTTTTGTGATTTATTTAACGATGGGCCTTCCGGAAGATAAGGTATGGAATGGGCTATACTGGATTACACTTTTGTTTATTTGTATTAATGCCGTGGCAAGAAGTTTTTTACAAGAAGGGAAAGGGCGTATGCTTTATTTTTATGCTATCGTTAGTCCTGTTCATTTTATATTAGCAAAACTCATCTTCAACAGTTTACTAATGTGTGCAATGAGTGGTTTGAGTTTAATGCTATTCATGGTTTTATTAGGAAATCCATTAACACATATCCTTCTATTTTTTGGACTGAGTTGCCTAGGCGGGATAAGCCTGAGTTTAGTATTTAGTTTCTTAGCTGCAATTGCTGCTAAAGCACAACAACCTTCTGCTATCATGGCTATACTAGGTTTCCCATTAATTATTCCACAGCTACTTTTGTTGATGAAGATTGCGAATATCGCATTCTCTGATATCGTTCAAAACGGATTACCGCAACTAGTTGGATTGCTAGTTGGATTCGACATCATGATTGTGGCATTAGCTTATATCCTTTTCCCTTTCCTTTGGAAGGATTAGTCCTACCTAAAATTTCAAGTGTCTTACCGTCATGCCATCATTGATCAATTGCTTCAAGGATTCAATACCAAATGACAAATGACGCTCCACAAATTCTGCGGTCACTTTGCTATCACTTGCTTCCGTTTTAACCCCTTCTGGTACCATTGGAGAGTCACTCACCAATAACAATGCACCGGTAGGTATTTTATTGTAAAACCCTACTGTAAAAATAGTGGCAGTTTCCATATCAATTGCGTAGGCCCTTACTTTAGTTAAGTATTCCTTAAAATCTTCGTCATGTTCCCAAACACGTCTATTCGTAGTGTATACTGTGCCTGTCCAATAATCTACATTATTATCTCTAATGGTAGTTGATATTGCTTTTTGTAAAGCGAAGGCGGGTAATGCTGGAACTTCTGGAGGAAAATAATCATTCGATGTACCCTCTCCTCTTAATGCAGCAATAGGTAAAATTAAATCGCCTACTTTATTCCTCTTTTTCAATCCTCCACATTTCCCTAAAAATAAAACAGCTTCTGGTTGAATCGCAGTCAACAGGTCCATGATGGTAGCGGCGCCTGGACTTCCCATACCAAAATTAATGATAGTGATTCCTTCCGCTGTAGCGCATTGCATTGGACGATCTCTCCCAATGACTTCGACTTTGTGTCTTTCAGCAAACATGTTGACATAATTGCTAAAATTCGTCAATAAAATATATTTACCAAACTGATCTAAACTAGCACCCGTATACCTAGG
>CAZAOF010000090.1:0-5997 GCA_964486665.1 uncultured Sediminibacterium sp. | reverse complement strand
TAGCGCCCATACCCGGGCGTGGGAGTTCGAATCTCCTCTTCCGCACAAACCCTGTTACAAAAGTGACGGGGTTTTTATTTATATTTGTAGCATGTCTAATTATATTGTTTCCTGCCCTAAATGTCAACACAGCTTTGAACCAACCGACGCCATCCGCGACGAGATTGAAAAAGAATTACGTGGTAAGATGACGGACTGGCAAAAAAAGAAAGAGGAAGAGACCAGCCAATTATTAGCAGAACAAAAAACAAAAATTCAGAACGAATTAACAGAGCAATTAAAAAAGAATATTGCTGGCGAGTACGAGCATAAACTAAAGTTAATGCAGGACAACGAAGCCAATATGAGCAAGCAGGTAACTGAGTTTAGACAAAAAGAATTAGAATTTTTAAAACAGGTTCAAGCCATCCAAGCCAAGGAAGCAGAGTTAGAATTAGAATTGCAAAGAAAACTAAATGCTGAAAGAGAAAGTTTAAAAGCTCAAATTCAAAAAGAAGAAGCAGAACGCTTATCAATAAAGGACCAAGAACATGTTTTAAAAGTAAAAGAATTAGAGAAGCAATTAGAAGACCAACGCAAACTAGCCGAAGAAATGCGTCGTAAAGCAGAACAAGGTAGTATGCAAATGCAAGGCGAAGTGCAAGAATTATTACTAGAAGAATTACTAAAAACGAGTTTCCCTTTTGACCAAATTTTAGAGGTTGGCAAAGGAGTTCGTGGTGCAGACTGCATACAATTAGTGCGCAATAACCTTGGACAAGAAGCTGGAAAAATTATTTATGAAAGTAAAAGGACCAAGGACTTTAACCAAGAGTGGATTGATAAATTAAAAGCCGACATGCGCAGTCAAGGTGCAGACGTTGCTGTAATAGTGACACAAACCTTCCCTAAGGAATTAGACAGGTTTGGCGAAAAAGACGGCGTCTATGTTTGTTCTTTCCAAGAAGTCAAAAGCGTCGCTTTATTATTAAGAAATGCCATCCTCAAAATATACGATACCAAAAAGAGCCAAGTCAATAAAGGAGATAAAATGAGTTTCCTTTACGACTACCTAACAAGTAACGAATTCAGTGAACAATGGAAAGCGGTAGGCGAAGGTTTTAGACAAATGCGTTCAAGTATTCAAAAAGAAAGAGACGCGATGGAAAAACTTTGGAAAGCAAGAGAAAAACAACTTGAAAAAGTATTGCTTAACGCGATGCATATCAAAGGATCTATTGAAGGTATCGCAGGTGCCGACGCCATTCACCTAGACTTATTAGAGGACGAAGAAACCTTAGGACTAGAAGAATAATCAATTTAGCGTAGCATTAGCTATAACAAGTCACACAAACATAATCTGTTCCAAAATGGAAGTCCAGAGCAACTTTTGCATGAACGCCTTTATGTAAAATTTCTGCTGCCACTGTACCTCTATCCCCTTTTGTCAATTCAAGAATATTGAAATCTTTTGCAAAATCGATACCCAGTTGCTCATGCTTTTTATACATCGCTTCTTTAGCAGCCCATAAAAATGCCATCTGATTCAATTGATCTTTTTCATCCAAAGCTGCAATCATTGCTTTCTCTTGCTCATTTAAAAACTTGTGCGCCACTTTTGCAATGCGCGGATGAATGATTTCAATATCAATGCCAACGGGTTGTTTGTCATCTACCGCACAGGCAGCATATCCTTTGCAGTGGGAAAAAGAAAAATGAAAAGGCAATCCTAACAAATAAGGCTTCCCATTGTCTGCCATCACCAATTGACTCAAATCTGCTTCTGGCATCATTAATTTAAATAATAAACGGACTGCTAAATGTTGTACCCTTCGCTCTTCGTTGGCAATAGGTATCGCTAATTGAACATCTGTCTCAAAAAAAGACGCTGGTTCTTGTATGGACCAAATGGCCAAATGGGCAGTCTCGTTAATATTTTGTTGATAAAAGAAAGGCATTTTGAATTAGATTGCGGTCTGTTTTAAAGGCCGAAATTAAACATAAAAAGATTAAGATGATATTATCAGATACACGTATACTCGAAGAAATTAAGAAAGGAACAATTAAAATTGAACCCTATGATCGTAAAGATTTGGGCAGTAATAGTTATGACGTGCATCTTGGTAAGTGGTTAGCTACCTATGACAATGCAGTCCTAGATGCCAAAGCACATAATACCATTACTTATTTTGAAATTCCTGAGGAAGGCTTTGTACTAGAACCAACTGGTTTTTATTTAGGCGTCACTTTAGAATACACAGAGACACATGCACATGTGCCTTTTCTAGAAGGTAAGTCTTCTACTGGTCGCTTAGGCATCGACATCCATGCAACAGCAGGTAAAGGAGATGTTGGATTCTGTGGTTATTGGACCTTAGAGATTTCTGTGAAGCAACCAGTTCGCGTATACAAAGGCATGCCGATTGGACAACTGATTTATTTCCCTGTAGATGGAGAGATTGAAGTGAGCTACAATAAAAAAGCAAACGCTAAATATAGTGGCCAACCAGAAAAGCCTATCGAGAGTATGATGTGGAAGAACCAGTTTTAAGTCGATACGCCCTAACCCATTTTAATACATCCGCATAACTAGCCAGCCCAGCTGATTGCCTGTTCCATTGTAAGAATTGGTCATAGAGCTGAGCGGACGCTTGTATCTGTTTACCTGCCCTGGCAGCAAAAAATGCCCTAATCTCGGTACGATCCTTTAGTACTTCTGGACTTAATAAAGCTTTATTCATTTTAATTTGAGCTTCCCAAGCAGCAAAGCCCTTGTTTCCAGCAATCAACATCAACTGAGCATCTTGTGCATAGGTAAACATTTGCAATAGCATAGCGTACTTTAAAAGTGGATCTTCATTTTCTGTAGCCACCACAAAAGCAATAAAGTTAGCTTCAGTTTCAGAAGCATAGCCTAATTGGTGTGCCATTTCATGTGCAATCGTAAATGGTTGTGTTAAAACAGGGAGATCCGACCTTAAAATCGCCTCCCCTGTGATGGGTTGATAAAATGCTAAATAGCCAATATAATCTCCCCAACTCGGAAATATGGCAGATTTGCCATACGCATATTTTAAGTCTAATTCCTTTTTTTGGGTGGCCATCCTAGCATAAGCAGCTTGAACCCTAGCACTTATTTCAGTAAGCTTCATTTTTGTTACAGCTTCTTTGTCTATTTCCTGCCTTACTTTGTTTAATTCTTGGGCAAACTCATAGGTTAGCGTTGTCATTTCATCCAAAGCGATTTGAGCATTTTTAGGTGGATTTACTGTTAATTGATAGGCTTTAGTAGGGTCAGGCTGCAAATAATTTAGCCCCCAAATCAATTCAAAAACAACAAATACTTTTAGACAAAACCAGAATAATTTCAATAAGTAAGCAGGTATATAATGGGTGTAATTACTTCTATTTTTAATTGATATGAATGATTTTAATACATTGTATATCAATATAATAAGCAAAATTATGTAAACAAGTTCTCCAATCGCAAAAGGTAGGAAACTTAAAGCAAATCTCAACCCCATCGTCCAATATCTAAATAGCCCCTGGGTGTAATATTTTGTAACCAATTCTGGAAAGTAGGGGGCCAATAAGCATATACCAAATAACAGCAGCCAGATAGAAGGCAAAATGAACTTGTGTAAAGCCGTTCGAAATCGATACATTTGTAGAGAATAATTATCTAGTAAAATTAGTATAAACTTTGTCTTTTGACCGATTTTTACTAACTTTGCCACCCTTAAAGCACGGTTATGGGCCATAACAGGTCATTTGAAATTCCATTTGTAGGCTTAACAGCCGGTGAACATGAGTTCGAATACCGTATTGAGGATCAGTTCTTTTTAGATTTTGGACCACAAGATTTCAGCAATTGTCAAACCAAAGTAAAGCTCCTTTTGGACAAACACTCAGGTTTTATGCAATTGCATTTTGATATTGACGGGACAATTGATACCATCTGTGACCGATGTGGGAATCCACTGACTGTTCAACTATGGGATGAATTCAACATCGTTGTAAAACTAGTTGATGAAGCCGACAAGATGAACAGTGAAGAGGAAGATCCAGACATTTTTTACCTAGATCGTAACGAAAGTCATTTGTCTATTGAAAATTGGATTTATGAGTTTATTAACCTTAGCATCCCCTTACAGCATATCTGTAAATTGGATGAAAATGGCAAATCAACCTGTAACCAAGAAGTAATAGATCAGCTCAATTTCTTTAATGAAAATCCTCCTGCCGAAGCTCCTCCAAAGGACTTGTGGAAAGGGTTGGATCAGTTCAAAGATTTAGAGGGTTAAAAAAGTAGAATAGAAAAATAATATAGATTAAAAATTTAAAAAATAAGAGATGCCTAATCCTAAACGCAGACACTCACAACAACGTAGCGCTAAAAGAAGAACACACTATGTTGCTCAAGAAGTAACTTTAAGCAAAGATGGTACAACTGGAGAAATCCACGTTCGTCATCGTGCGCACGTTCAAGAAGGAAAATTATACTATAAAGGTAAATTAGTAGCTGAAAAGGCGCCTTTAAAAGCATAATTAACCCAATAGAATGAATATTGGTATAGATATGATGGGTGGAGATTTTGCTCCACTGGAAGCTGTCAAAGGCATACAAATCTATTTAGCCAATAAACAACATAATCTATTCTGTATAGGTGATGCAACCCAGTTGGAAGAGCTCTTTCAGCAGCATGGGATTGCCTCACCTTTTTTGCATTTGATCCATGCACCAGAAGTAATTGGCTACCACGAACACCCTACCAAGGCTTTAAAGGAAAAGCCAAACTCATCTATTGCTATTGGCTTTCGCTATTTAGCAGAAGGTAAGATTGATGCTTTCTTAAGTGCAGGTAATACAGGTGCCATGTTAGTGGGTGCCATGTTTAGCATTAAACCAATCAAAGGTGTTTTAAGACCAACCATCGCTACCCTTTTACCTAAATTAAATGGCAAAACAGGCATCCTTGTTGATGTCGGATTAAACGCAGATTGCAAACCAGAACAATTGAATCAATTTGCTATCCTAGGCAACTTGTATGCGAAACATATTTTAAACATCAATGCCCCAACAGTGGGTCTATTGAATGTGGGAGAAGAAGAAGGCAAGGGCAATTTATTAGCCCAGGCAACTTATCCCCTTTTGAAAGAAAATACCCATGTACAATTCATAGGCAATGTAGAAGGTCGCGATGTCTTTAACGACAAAGCAGACGTCATTGTTTGTGATGGATTTACAGGGAACATTATATTAAAGACCGCAGAAGCAATGTATGAAGCTGCTGCACATCAAGGTCTTGGTAACGACTCCTTTTTTGGACGATTCCATTTTGAAAATTATGGCGGCACCCCTGTCTTAGGTGTGAATAAGCCAGTCATCATTGGCCATGGCATTAGTAATGCAAAAGCATTTTCTAATATGATTGCCTTAGCAGAGAAAATGATTGACACCAAATTCTGTGAAATCATTACAAGCAATTTTGCTAACATCCTTTAGTTTTTCTCTTTTTTAGCTTAATTTCACCAGGAATAAATTATCTCATTTTATGTGGTTAAATAATGTCTTGGAAACAATTGGGAATACACCCATTATTCGTTTGAACAAAATTACGTCCGACCTACCTGGAACAATATTGGCAAAAGTGGATTATTTTAATCCTGGCAATTCCATTAAAGATAGAATGGCTTTAAAAATGGTGGAAGTGGCAGAAGCAGAAGGTAAATTAAAACCAGGCGGCACCATCATTGAATGCACTAGCGGTAATACAGGAATGGGTTTAGCATTAGCAGCGGTAGTAAAAGGATACAAATGCATCTTCACCACTACAGATAAGCAGAGTAAGGAAAAGATGGATATCCTCAGAGCAGTTGGCGCCGAAGTGATTGTCTGCCCCACCAATGTAACCCCAGAAGACCCTGCTAGTTATTACTCTGTAGCAAGAAAATTAGCTGCGGAAATTCCTAACTCCTATTTTTTTAATCAGTACGATAATTTAGCGAACAGACAAG
>CAZAOF010000089.1:0-6014 GCA_964486665.1 uncultured Sediminibacterium sp. | reverse complement strand
ATTTCCTCCAATATTTTGTACAATAGGGCTTATTGTTTGTGCATCTATAGATTTGAGATTCAAAAAGAAAATAATGACAAAAAATAGATTGTAAATAGATGTTTTGATGAACTGCCTTTTATGAGGTTATCTTGTAAAAATAAGCTTTTTAGCATACACTAATTTGGAAAAAGGTAATTGTTTCTATTAGACTTCCCGGCCAGGTTTGGGCCAGGTTATGTGTTTTTAGAGAGAAAACAGGGGTGAATAGATAAGAAGGGGTGGAATTGTTGGAACTTGATTAAATGAGATTAAAATCAAAGATAATTTCGAGTGTAATTGTATTAATTTGGGAAACCGTATCTGTGTTTGGAGATATTGAAATTCTGAAAAACTTCTTCTCTATTTATTGCCTTATTATAAACAGAAATAGTGCCAATTTTCCCATTAAAGGTAACTGCACCTCCAGTCCTTAAATCACCCAAAATTAATTTAGCATTAGTATAATTGGTTCTACTTGCATTAGACCTTAATGAACCATCTGGTTGTCCATTAAGATACATTTGCATGTTTCCACTAGAGATTGTAAAACCTACATGATACCATGTAGCAGTTGAAATGGGAGTTGACCCAAACATATTACTTGCATTGGTTGTATATAAATTTTGAAAATATTGTCCGCCATTAGGATAAATTGCATAATGAAAATCTGTTACGGCTCCTGCTCCCGCTATATCAGTGAACCATTTTGTAAAAAAAATATTCCAGCCATTCCTAAGTGAAGTTGCATTAATCCATAGAAAAACACTTATGTCTGAACTAGGGAAATTTGGAATATTTGAACCAAAATCAACTGCATCCATATCTCCATCAAAAATCAAAACATTACCATTATCATTAGAAAAAGTAGTGTTATTTAATAAGGTACCAGAAACATTATTATTTAAATCATTATAGGTTGCGTTTGCAGTGCCTATTTTTGAGTAGCTATAAAAATTTCCTGGGTCAAATGAATAAACTAAGCCAGAAGGTACAACTTCATTTGAAGATAATTCCTCCGAATCCTGAAACCAAATAGTCCCATTTGATTCTGAAGGTTTTTTCCAAAATAATGTAAAGACTTCACCACCAGCGTTCTCTTGAAATCTGGCTCTTAAAGTATACTTTTTACCTGCAATTAAATCAATAGTGCCGCTGTGGGTGCCAATAGGAGAAGCGCCATGCCCGCCGTAATGATTTGCTACATTCACATTATTAATAAATAAATCAACCGCATCATCACCTTCTACAGAAAAAGTATAAGTACCAGTTTGTTTTGGAATGAAATATCCTGATACAATGATTGAAAAATAATTTCCATCATATCCCACATAAGGACTTTGATTATTAATTGAATTTAAAAATTGTGCAGAGGAGTAAAAGTTGATTGCATTCGTTGAATTACTCGAAGAACTATTAATAGTACCACTATTGGTTGCGACATTAAATGTGCCTCCACTCCTGTATGTACCACCAAAAGTACTAAGATATGTGTCGAAATCAGTAGAACTTGCAGGAAAAACACTACTTGTCGACACACTGTATAATTTATAATATAATTTCCCATTACCCTTACCTCTATTTGATTCATATACAGAATATTGTACAGGTAGAATCTGACTGTTAGAATTTAAATAAAATAGGACAAATAAAAATAGTAATAAATTTTTCATCTTAATTACTCATTTCTCCTGAAACAATATATATCCCTCCTGCATAAAGAATAGTCACAATTGAATAGCGTCCTGCAGTTTTATTAAAACCATTTCTATTATAAAACGTCCCTGAAAATGTAATTTGCCCAATATCACTTTGTAACACCATACAATTAAAACCCTCTGGGATACCAGAAGCAGGTAAAGTTATCGTTATTCCTGATGTAGCAGTTGACCTTAAAATAGTTCCATTGTCAGCTAATGCTAAATCTCTTCCTGTTGATAAAGCAGTTATATTTGAAACAAAACCACTTAATTTAGAGGTTGATACATTTCCACCGGTTAATGCACCACTTACTGCAATATCACCTGTTACATCTAGTGCTTTTGCAGGATTTGATTTATTAATCCCTACATTGCCGCCATTAGGATTTAATGATAAATAATAATTTTCACTATAAATAGTTTTATGTCTTGCTTGTAACCATCCAAAAGTTGTACCTAGTCCAAAATCTAAAACTTGATTTGCACCAGTAGCGCCTAATCTTAGGTTTCCATTGAAACCAGACCCCGAAGTAAGAGGAGCTGCTGCAGTAGTTTCCACTTGAAACTTATTAACAGGTGAAGTTGTTCCGATACCAGTTTGAGTATAACCATCCAAAGACAACAGAACACATAATAAACAACACATATTCTTCATCATTGGGCAAAAAATTAAAAGTGTGTAAGTTTTAAACTTACAAATATACAAAAAAGTCAGGTGCTAGTAGATGTTTCTATCAGCACCAACCAAGAGTATTAATAGCATGTTTCAATGCCATCCAAAAGTATATTGAGATTCTATCCATGAAAGGGAATATATGATGTCAATGCAAATTATAAACTTCAATATTGATAATCTAAAACTCATAAACTACCGGCGAGTTTCCGGGCCAGGGTTTCACCAAAAATGGGTTAAAAGAGGTGATTTATGAGAAATATCAATTTGTTTAAATCTTCTATCCTATTGGTTATCAGTAAAATAAATATATAGAATACCAGTAATTGCTGTGAAATAGGATATTAAAGATAAAATATTGAAATTGTGGTTATGAAAAAATTATTATTTGCCTTGTTTACAATAGTATTATTTAATGCTGCCACTGCGCAGGATAGTACAGCTAAAAAATTAGTTTATAATCCTAAAAGTCCAAGCTATGAAGTTCAAGCCACTTGTGGTACTTGTATGTTTAAAATGGATGGAAAGGGATGCCATTTAGCAATTAAATTAAATGGTAAGAACTATTTTGTGGATGGAACTGGGATAGACGATCATGGTGATGCCCATGACAATGAAGGTTTTTGCAACGCAATTAAAAAAGCAAAAGTTCAAGGTTCAATTGTTGGAGATAGATTTCTAGTAACCTACTTTGAATTAATTAAAAGATAGTTAGACGTACGCTGTATTAAAATTTCCTATTCAGAATTATAACAATGTGTACCAAATAAAAAGTGCTTGTGGTTTTTTAACTAATTAATTCATTAATTAAACCCATGTCTTTTTCTTTAATGATAAAATCAGCGACTAAATTTAGCGTTTGATTTGATGAACAGTAAGCGATTCCAATACCAGCTTTCCTGACCATACAAATGTCATTTTCACCGTCACCAATTGCTATCGTATTTGCTATGTCGATGGATAATTCGTTACAAATTGTAACTAGTGCATGTGATTTACAAATTTCATGATTACATACACTTTTTGAATTTGGCAGAAAAAAGGAAGGTATTTTAACTTCGCCTGTAACAATACTTTTTGAAAATTCTAACTCGTTAGCTAATGAAAAATCTAGTCTCAATTTATTGACAAAATAATTTGTGATATAATCATAACTATCACTAATAATACCAATTTTATACCCTCTTTCTCTTAAATGATAAATTAGTTTTTCTGCATTAGCAGAAATAGGGATTTCCTCGGCAACCTGAATCAAATCATTTACAGACTTGCCTTTTAATAGTTTTGCAATTTGTTTTGTTCTTATAAAAGGGTTTTGTTGGGAACTGATTATATCGAGTAGTTCAGGTTGAAAATTGAATTTTTCAGAGCACGTATGTATAAAACTTTTCGTTAACAGGGTGTTGTCCATGTCAAAAATGGCAATTTTTGATAATAGTTTAGATTTTTCACTTATTGCAAATTCCATTTGTTCTCTAATAACTTGTATGTTTTCAAGAACTTCGAGATTCTTCTTTCCGTAACTAGTTGCTTTTTCGATAATAGTAGATGCTACAGCCTTAGACATCTTTCCAAGTTGTTCTAAAGATTGCATTCTATTTTCAATATTACCAATATTAATTTCTTTGATTTTAGCACCAAGGTTATACATGTCTATTAAAATACCAATATCTACGCCATACCCATCTTCAAAATCGATTTTATTAAAAAATGTTTTTTTACCAGCAATCATGCCACTTAATGGTTGGATAAAAACTGGGAAACTTGGATATAATATAGATAAAAGTGGCTTTGCAACTAATTCCGTAACTCTTCCCGCTTGTCTAGTAAAATATGATTTAACAAAATCTATATCTTCTGTCAATATTGGATTTGACATCAATTCAACAATATTTTTAGGATAAGTTGTAATATCTGCATCTAAAAATATAATGATTTCATTTTTAGCAATCAATAAACCATCCTTCATAGACGCACCTTTCCCTAATTTTGTACCAGTAATTACTTTTGCTCCCGCTTCTAAAGACACAGCTACGGTATCATCTAATGACTTATCATCAACTACAATAATCTCACTTACTAATTCTGACTGATGTAATAAATGTATTACTTCTTTTATCGTTTTTGATTCATTTAGAGCAGGAATAATTACACTTATCATTTCAGAATTTTAATTTGAACAGAATCATTAGGCAATCGAACTTTTAACCAGTTAGCTACTTTTGTGCTATCAATTGTGTTTTTTCGATTTAATTTGATTGGTTCTAAAATAAGTGTAATAACTTGATTAGTTGAATTTGTATAGAATAAAGAATTGTTAATTATGTAGGCTGTATCTATATTAGAGTCAATAAATGTAATTTCCTTTATTAAATCAGTATAATTTTCTTGCTTTTTCCCTATGCTATCGATTAAATTAGATAAAATATTATTTGTTTTTTCTAAAATATATTGCTCATTAAAATCATCACTATTATTGTTTTTTTCAAATGTTGCTCCTTGATTTATTTCAATTATAGTGTTTTTTAAATTATACCTATCTTTCTTATTAATAAAATCAATAAGTAAAGTTGAGTCTAATTTTGATCCCGCTAAATATAAATGAATTGTATTTTTTGATGGTTTAATTATTTTTTTTAAAACCAGTGTGTTTGCAAAATTAAATTCATTGTTTATGTATTTGTTTGCGTTCCTATTGAATTGATTTTTTTTAACCAAATCATAACCAAGATAGATACTTGGAATAATTGTGATGATTGATATCCAATAGATTATTCTATTAGTTGTAGTACTCTTTTTATTTTGTTTTTGCTCTTCAATTGGATAATTGATGAATTTTAAATATAAATAAGATGATAAAATAATAAAAACAGTATTAATGAAATATAAGTACAATGCTCCTAGACTATACGTTAATTGCCATGTTGCTAGTCCATAACCAGCTGTACACAAAGGGGGCATCAAAGCCGTTGCGATTGCTACGCCAGGTAAAATATTACCCTTTAACTTACTTGTTATTGCGGTTATACCTGCAAAACCACCAAATAGTGCGATTAAAACATCATAAATATTAGGAGTAGTCCTTGCTAATATCTCTGTTTGTGCATCATCGATTGGACTTAATAGAAAATAGATAGTCGATGTAACCAAACTAACTAAAGTTGCAAATAAATAATTTTTAATGGCATCTTTTATAAGTTCTGCCTTATATGTTGAGGCTCCATAACCTATACCAATAATTGGTCCCATCAAAGGCGAGATTAGCATTGCACCAATGATAACTGGAGTAGAATTAATATTTAAACCTAATGACGCTATAAATATGGCAAAAACTAATACAATTAAATTTGTTCCTTTAAATTTAATTCCTTGATTTACTGCTTTATCAATATTGTCAAAAGAATCTAGATCGTCTGTAATAGAAAAAAAACTTTTTAACTTATATATCATACTTAAAAATACAAATAATATTTGTTACAGAGGATTTAACAAGTCTATTTAAGTATATGTCTAGTAAGCAATTGCTGATAAAATGGAATAAGAAAAATTATAAGTAACTTTACAACACAATTTTAATATGGAAATCATCATCATCATAGGGCTGATTATTTTAAATGGCATCT
>CAZAOF010000088.1:0-6154 GCA_964486665.1 uncultured Sediminibacterium sp. | reverse complement strand
GTATTGAAGACTTTGTAATTCAATCTGTTTTGATATTATATAATGCCTCGCAAATGCGGGGCATTATTCATATATACTATGCCTCTTTATAAAAAACAATCGCTTTGTCAGCAATGGCTTGTAAGTCTTGTTTTTTCATACAAGCAAAATGGCCCTGTGGGCATTGCTTGGTACCATAATTAGAACAAGGTTGACATGGAAGATTGGGAACAATCGCATTATAATACCAGTCAGCATTTGTTAAGTCAACTACATTCCCTACAATAGTTTTACTACTTGGATAATAAGGTTCCACTTGTAATGCTGGAGATGTTGCACCCCAGATAGCGACAGTCTTTTTATGAAAAGCACATGCAATGTATAAAAATCCTGTATCATGCGAGATGACTGTTCTTGCGTTTTTGACTAGCAAAGCAGATTCATGTAAATTAAACTGCCCACAGGCGTTGTGAATTTTAATAGGATTCACAGCAGCAACTGCATCTCCCTCTGTTCGATCTTCCTTCCCACCTATTAAAACAATTGGATAGGGAATTTTATGACAAAGCTGTTGCAGTTCAATAACAGGTAGTTTTTTACTAGCATAGGATGCGCCAATGACTAATGCGATATAGCCTGACTGAAAAGATGCTGGCAATACATTGGTTTTTAAAGCAGTTTCCTTTGGGATAAAATAATCCAATCCTTTGCCATCATTCACCACACCCAAGCTTGCCAATGCATCCACACAACGATCGGCAATATGTCTTGATGGCATAAAATTCAAATGCAGTTTGGTCAATAAGAATTTTTGAATAGACAGTTTCTTATAGGATAAGCAAGGAACTCCCAATGCTTTTTGTAATCGAAAGGTTCTAAAATTTTTATGAAGGTCTATGATATAATCAAATTGATATTGCTTTAGCTCCTTGATCGTTGCATTCAAGTCTTTTTCGAAATAATGGAAATGGTCAATAAAAGGATTCTCGACGGTCACCGCTTTCATGGACGCCTTTGTCAAAAAATGAATTGTTACACCCGGAATCTGCAGCTTGGCGCAACGGATGGCAGGTGTAGTAAATACAATATCACCTATGGAAGAAAATCGGATAAACAATAAGCGCATAGGTCTAATGATTTAATCTATTTATTTAAAATTGATAGATTATGGTAATGGATTGTCATGTTCTAAGTAATCCAAGTCCTTATGATAGGTTTCTTCTGTAAACACAAATGCAATTAATGTAATAGTCATTACAATTGCACCAGTCACAATGCCACTTTGCACAATAGTCCAGCCCATTGATTTTTGTAAAACATCTAGGAATAAAAAGTTAATCAATGGCAAAGCTCCTCTAACCATATTAGGTATAGTCGTTGCTGCAGTGGCCCTTAAATTGGTGCCAAATTGCTCGGCTGCCATTTGATTGAAGATAGCCCAGTAGCCAGTACTAAAGCCCAAGAAGCCGCAAATGGCATACATCCTACTATCAGTATTATTGAAGGCGCTAAAAAATAAAACCATTCCAATAATACTGATCAAATAAAACAATAACAACGCTTTTTTTCTGCTCTTAAAAAACTGACTGATATAGCCAATCAACAAATCTCCTACAGCAATACCTATATAAGCAAACATCACTGATCTGCCCGAGTCTATTAAATTGTCTCCATATAAACCGGTAGCAAATTTATTACTATAGTTTACCATCACACCAATCACAAACCAAGTTGGTAAACCAATCAATATAGCTTTAATGTATTTTGAAAACCTTTTGTAAGAATTAAAGAACATGAGAAAATTCCCTTTATTAATATTGGCCAACTTTGCGGATTCAAACATAAAGGACTCTGCAACACGCACACGTAAAATCAATAAAAAGAAGCCTAATCCGCCACCAATCTTATAACACAATCTCCAATCCTGTGTATATTTAAAAGTAAAATAAGCGAATACGGCGCCTGAAAGGCCAATGCCTGCTACCATTGAAGTACCAATACCTCTTTTATTTTTGGGTAATATTTCTGAGACTAACGTAATACCCGCGCCTAACTCACCTGCTAAACCAATGCCTCCAATAAAACGACAATACGCATATTGGTCTACCGTCTGCACATAAGCAGTGAGGATATTAGCAACAGAATATAAAAGGATGGACCCAAATAAAACCTTTAGCCTGCCATACTTATCGCCGATAACTCCCCAAACTATGCCGCCAATAAGTAAACCTGACATTTGCCAGTTAATAATATGAGCGCTATCTACAATGATGGTTTCTAAAGAAGATCCAACCGCCAAGACACTAGGTTGACGTACTATCGTAAATAACAATAAGTCATAAACGTCTACAAAATAACCTAATGCTGCCACGAAAACAGGTGCCGAAAAAAGGCCTATTTCTTTTTTATTCATGCAGCCTAAGTTTAAGTGTTATGCTTTTTTAGTGCGGTGTGTAATTACTTTTATAATAACTGGCAATGTAGTAATGGCTACTATTCCTAATACAATGACTTCTAAATGATTTTTTAAATCAAAATTAAATCGTTTTAATATCCAGGACTGTAAAAAATAACCAGAACATAGCATACTGGCAACCCAAGCAACGCATCCTACCACATTGTAATACATGAACTTTGCTTTATCCATCTTCACAATACCTGCAACAATAGGACCAAATGTTCTTATGATTGGAATAAACCTTGCAATCACAATCGCTCTTCCTCCATGTTTTTCATAAAAGTCCTGCGCTTGTATAAGGTATTTTCTCTTGAAGAAAAGATTCTCTTTCCAATCAAACATTGTAGGACCTACTTTGTTGCCAAAGAGATAGCCAACATAATTACCTAAAATTCCAGCAGTAGTGATGAAAACAAAAAGAATAAATAAATTAACCCATTCGTTATTTGAGCTATAAATTTCTGCAGCTAACGGAGCACTATAAATGCCAGCAACAAACAAAAGACTATCTCCTGGCAAAAAGAAGCCAGCAAACAATCCAGTCTCTGCAAAAACGACTAATAAAATGAGCCACAATCCACCATGCTCAATATAAAACTGAGGTTGTAATAATTGACTCCAATGAAAAGCTTCTAATAATGTGATCATAATAATGCTGAATTAAACTTGTTGTGGGTCTTCTAATGCACCTTCCCATTTGCTCACAGCAGTAGTTGCTAAACTATTACCAAGTACGTTGGTGGCAGATCTGAACATATCACAAAAATGATCGATCGGTAAAATTAAGGCAATGCCCTCTGGTGGGATATTAAACATAGCACAAGTTGCAGTTACTACAACTAAGGAAGCTCTTGGCACACCTGCAATCCCCTTACTCGTTAACATTAAAACTACTAACATAGTCAACTGGGTACCGATATCTAAATGAATGCCGTATGCTTGCGCAATGGCCATACTAGCAAATGTCATGTACATCATACTTCCATCTAAGTTAAAAGAATAACCTAGTGGTAAAATAAACGAAACAATTTTATCCTTACAGCCAAATCGCTCAAGCTCTTCTGTTAACTTAGGGAAAACTGCTTCACTACTTGTTGTACTGAAAGCAATCACAAGCGGTGTAGTAATATGTTTTAATAAAGAAGGAACACGTTTTCTTAAAATTAAAAAGCCAACGCCTAATAAAACTATCCACAACGCAGCAATACCAACTAAAAAGAACAATAAATATTTGCCATAAAATACGAATATGGTTAAACCCTTTGTCGCAATCACTGCAGCTATTGCACCAAAAACACCTAATGGAGCAAAGTTCATTACGTATCCAACCATTTTTAAAATAATATGTGCTACCGTATCTAAAGCTTTGATGAAACCCTTTGCAGGTTCCCCTATTGCAGCAGCAGCAACGCCAAAAAAGATACTAAAAATAACTATTTGTAATATTTCATTCGTGGCCATAGCCTCGAACATACTCTTTGGAAACACATGCTCCACAAAATTGATCACACTGAAAGATTGTGTTTTGCCCATTAAGTCTTTTACGCCAGAAGTATCTGCTACTGACAAATCCAATCCAGCACCAGGCTTTAATAAATTAACTAGCACTAACCCAATTAACAAGCTTATCAGTGAAGCAGAAAAAAACCATAACATAGCTTTCCCCCCAACTCGACCAACTGTCTTGATATCACCTAATTTTGCAATACCCACTACCAATGTCGTGAATACCAAAGGAGCAATAATCATTTGAACCAGTCTCAAAAAGATAGTGGTCAATAATTTGACATTTTTGGCGAATCCATCAATTGTAGACTGATCGCTTCCCTCATGTATAAAGTAGCCTAAAATTGCACCTGCCACCATCGCGATGACAATATAAACGGTGAGTTTGTTTGATTTTTTCATAGAATGCTTAGTGCTGCAATATACCACATAAGTCGTAAAAAAATAAGACAGGACGAAATTTAGACCTCGGCTTTTTTTTATCAAAAACCTAAGAAGAATTGCAAAAAAAATACTACTTTTCAACCTAAATAGAAACCTATTATTATGAGTTTATTTAGAAAGAAAGATTTAGCTGCTATGCTAGCCCAATCTGATGATGGTGAAAAAGGTCTAAAAAGGACCCTTGGAGCTGGAAATTTAATCGCTTTAGGTATCGGTGCCATTATTGGTGCTGGATTGTTTGTTAGAACAGCTGCCGCGGCTGGTCAGGCTGCAGGACCTGCAGTAACAATTTCCTTTATTATTGCAGCCGTAGGTTGTGCTTTTGCTGGTTTATGCTATGCAGAATTCGCGGCAATGATCCCTATTGCTGGTAGTGCTTATGCCTACTCTTATGTAACCATGGGAGAATTAGTTGCATGGATTATCGGCTGGGCTTTAATTATGGAATACGCGCTAGGTGCAGCTACTGTATCCATTGCATGGAGTGAATATTTAAACAAGCTCACGGGTGGGGCCATACCCTATGAATGGAGCCATAGTCCTTTTGAGAGCTTTACAGACAGTATGGGCGTAGCACATTCAGGAATTATGAACGCACCTGCTTTGATTATTCTTTTAGCTTTGACCTTGTTGTTAATTAGAGGCTCTCAAGAGTCTGCAATTGTAAATGCAGTGATTGTATTTATTAAAGTGGCTATTGTAATTATATTTATCGCTATTGGTTGGCAGTTTATCAAGCCAGAAAACCATACACCTTATTTGATCCCTGCAGGACAAGCTGCCGTTACTGACAGCGCTGGCAAAGTGATTGCAGATTACTCAGGAGTATTCAAACATGGATGGGGCGGTGTACTAGGTGGTGCTGCCATTGTGTTCTTTGCCTTTATTGGTTTTGACGCAGTTTCTACAGCTGCTCAGGAAGCGAAGAATCCAAAAAGAGATATGCCAATTGGTATCTTAGGGTCATTGGTAGTATGTACAATACTTTACATCTTATTTGGACACGTATTAACAGGTGTTGCAAATTGGAAAGATTTTGTTGATCCAGAAAAAGGAAGAGAAGCATCTGTTGCTTATGCCATTTCAAATTATATGACAGGATATGGCTGGTTAGCTACGGCAGTGACTGTGGCTATTTTAGCTGGTTTCTCTTCTGTAATTTTAGTGATGTTAATGGGACAAAGTCGTATTTTCTACTCTATGAGTAAAGACGGATTATTGCCTAAAGCGTTTGGTGACTTACACCCTAAATTCCAAACACCCTATAAGTCTAACTGGATATTATTTGTCTTTGTTGGTTTATTTGCCGCATTCGTTCCAGGCAGTGTTGCTGGTGACTTGACGAGCTTTGGTACCTTATTTGCCTTTGTATTGGTAAGTTTAGGTGTTTGGATACTAAGACGTAAGTCTCCAGAAATGGAGCGTCCATTTAAAACACCACTAGTTCCATTGGTACCTATTTTGGGTGCTGTAATTTGTTTGGCAATGATTTTTGCATTAGATATGCAAACACTTAAAGTTGCCATGATTTGGATGGTTCTAGGCTTGTTTGTTTACTTCTTCTACAGTAAGAAAACTAGTAAATTGAATAAATAATTCATTTTATCTATAAATTAAAATAGTCCCGATTTTCGGGACTATTTTTTTTGTGCTATTTTTGCCCACCTTAAACAACAAAGCTATGGGAAGGATATTTGAAGTAAGAAAAGCAACCATGTTTGCTAGATGGGATAAAATGGCCAAGCAATTTACCCGTATTGGTAAAGA
>CAZAOF010000087.1:0-6192 GCA_964486665.1 uncultured Sediminibacterium sp. | reverse complement strand
ATTACTTAAACTGCAAATGAAGTACCACATCCACAAGTGCTAGATGCATTAGGATTGGTAAAAGTAAATCCACGGCTATTCAATCCTCCCTGCCAATCTATTTGCATTCCATATAAATAAATTTGATGGGCTGTTTCCATACAGCAAGGGATACCTTCAATAGAGAATAAAAGGTCTTTTTCGGTAGTCACATCAAAACCTAACACATAAGTCATTCCACTACATCCACCCCCTTTAACACCCACCCTTAATCTTTGTTGTTGATCAAAGTCTGGGGCGTTCATTAATCGTTGAATCTCCTCTATCGCGCCAACAGTAAAAGTAACTGGAGTCGCTATCGTTTCGGTTATTGTAGTTGTCATAAGTATATTTTTTAAGGAAATGAAACATTTAAAATGCCTCAAATTGTACTACAAAAATAACACATATCTAGGGATTGCTTTAGCTTGTATTTGTCGAAAATAGAAAAATTATTGAGTACAGAAACAAGCTATTTTTCGTAATTTGAACTATGGAATCAAAGAAGAAGCAAACGGATAGTGGCATAGAGATTAAGAAAGTCTATACCCCATCAGACCTTCCTGAGTTATCGCATACCCTACCTAATCCAGGAACATTCCCTTACACTAGAGGTGTACAAGCCGATATGTACCGTGGAAAATTATGGACGATGCGACAGTATGCTGGATTTTCGACTGCTCAAGAGAGCAATCAACGTTATCACTATTTGTTGTCACAAGGTGTGATGGGCCTAAGTGTGGCATTTGACTTGCCTACTCAAATTGGCTATGATGCAGACCACGCGTTGGCCGACGGCGAAGTAGGAAAAGTTGGTGTGTCAATCTGTTCTATAGAAGACATGGAAATTTTATTTAAGGATATCCCATTAGACAAGATAAGTACTTCCATGACCATCAACGCTACCTCTTTTATTTTATTAGCATTGTATGTTGCTGTGGCTAAAAAAAGAGGGATTGATTTAAATCAATTATCTGGGACGATACAAAATGATATCCTAAAAGAATACGCTGCTAGAGGTACTTATATTTATCCTCCACGACATTCTATGCGTCTGATTACAGACATCTTTGAATGGTGCAGCCATAGTTTGCCTAAATGGAATAGCATTTCTATCTCTGGTTATCATATTCGTGAAGCTGGGAGTACCGCAGTACAAGAAATTGCCTTTACATTAAGCAATGGAAAAGCCTATGTTCAAGCCGCTTTAGACAAAGGGTTAGATATCAATGTTTTTGGCAAGCGACTTTCGTTCTTCTTTAACGCACATAATAATTTATTCGAAGAAGTATCAAAATTTAGAGCCGCTAGAACCATTTGGGCAAAGATGATGAAAGATTTAGGTGCCACAGATGAAAAAGCAATGATGCTTCGTTTTCATACACAAACTGGTGGTGCTACATTAACAGCTCAACAACCTTTAAATAATATTTCTAGAGTAACTATTCAAACTATTGCAGCAGTCATGGGTGGAACACAGAGTTTACACACCAATGGATTTGACGAAGCATTAGGTTTACCCACTGAGCAAGCCGCAACGATTGCCTTAAGAACACAGCAAGTGGTAGCTTTTGAAAGTGGCATTGCAGATACAGCAGACCCTTTAGCAGGAAGCTATTTTGTTGAAAATTTAACAGCAGAAATGGAATCAAAAACGCTCGATTTGATTCAACAAATTGATGATATGGGCGGCGCGGTTGCATCTATAGAATCGGGATGGATGCAAAATAGAATTAGTGATAGTGCATATAAATACCAAAAAGATATTGAGTCCAAAGAAAAAATTATTGTGGGTGTAAATGAATACCAAACAGAAGAGACCACAAAAATTCCAATTTTCAAAATAGACGCAAGTATTCAAGAAGCTCAAATTCAAAAAATAAAAGCTTTGAAAGCAAGCCGCGATAATGTGGTTGCATCCGCATGCTTAGCAGCCATTAAAGATGCAGCCATTACTGGACAAAATATCATGCCCCCGGTGATTGCTGCAGTAGAAGCCAACTGTACATTAGGAGAAATTGCAGATGTATTAAGAGGCGTATTTGGAGAATACCAAGCATAAAATAAATTTTTCTAATCATTATTCATCATCCTATTATTCACCATCAAAACATAATCAATGCGTAATTTCATTTTCATATTAAGTTTATTGATTGCCGGCACAATCACTGCACAAGAACTACCTAAAAATTATACTCAGCTACTAGAAAAAGTAGAACCTGAATTAATTCAATGGAGAAGACATTTTCATCAAAATCCTGAGTTATCCAATAGAGAATATAATACAGGCAAGTATATAGCAGATTTCTTAAAAACATTACCAGGTATTGAAGTACGTTACCCAGTCGCAAAAACGGGTGTAGTTGCTGTATTAAAAGGTGGTAAGCCAGGTGCTGTAGTTGCACTAAGAGCTGATATAGACGCATTACCAGTATATGAAAGAAGTAACCTACCCTTTGCCTCAAAAGTAAGTGCTGAATATGATGGTAAAAAAGTACCAGTGATGCATGCTTGTGGACATGATTCACATATATCCATATTAATGGCTACTGCTAAAGTATTGCATGCCATGCAAAAAGAGCTACCTGGTACAGTGGTATTCTTATTCCAACCTGCTGAAGAAGGTGCTCCAGGAACTGAAGAAGGCGGCGCCTCATTGATGATTAAAGAAGGCGTTTTAGACAACCCAAAAGTAGAAGCTGTATTTGGGATACATATTAGTTCACAGACACCAGTGGGTACTTTAAAATATAAGTCAGGTGCATTTATGGCTTCTTCTGATTGGTTTACCATTAAAGTAAACGGAAAAGGAAGCCATGGTTCGCAACCTTGGGGTGGTGTTGATCCAATTGCTGCATCCGCTCAAATTATTGAAGGTTTACAACATATTGTAAGTAGACAAATGGATTTAACAAAGGCACCAGTTGTCATTACTGTAGGTACAATCAATAGTGGTGTACGTTCAAATATTATCCCAGAAACCGCAGAGATGACTGGAACGATCAGAACCTTAGATAGTAAAATGCAAAAGGATGTTCACGAACGTATTAAGCATACCGTTCAAACGATTGCTGCAAGTTCTGGCGCAACAGCTGATGTCAGCATTGACACAAAAACATTGGTTACCTTCAATGATCCTAACTTGGTTAAAAAGACGTTACCTGCATTAGTTAAAGCAGCAGGTGCTGATAATGTATCTGAATCTACTTGGGTAACAGGTGCAGAAGATTTCTCTTTTTATGGAGAAAAAGCCCCAAGCTTCTTTTTCAATTTAGGTGCATTACCTAAAGGCACTGATCCAAGTAAAGCTGGCCCTCACCATACACCAGATTTTTATTTAGATGAATCAGGATTTATAGTTGGTGTAAAAGCATTCTGTCAATTGGTATTTGATCATTCAAAGACGAAATAATGTAATTTTTTATTTTGGTGCAGGATAAGTTCTTGCACCAAATAATAAACTTCCAATACGAACCATATTACTACCCTCTTGAATGGCTAATTCATAATCTCCACTCATACCCATGCTTAGTGTATCAAAATGACCATTTGGAAAAGCTTGTTGGGCTTTATCAAAGTAAGCTTTTAAAGTAGAAAATTCTTGTTTTAACAAAGCTTGATCATCAGAAAAACTAGCCATTCCCATTAAACCTCTACATCTAATATTTGTATAGTTTTCTATCCTTCCACTTAATAAAAATTCATGAAGGGATGGCCCATCAAAACCAAACTTAGTTGCTTCTGTAGCAATATGCACTTGCAATAAACAGTCAATAACTCTACCCTGTTTTATGGCTTGTTTATTTATTTCTACTAACAATTTTTCTGAGTCAACTCCATGAATCATATGCACAAATGGAGCAATGTATTTTACTTTATTGGATTGTAAATGTCCAATAAAATGCCAGTGAATATCTTTTGGTAATGCTGCTGCTTTATCAACCAACTCTTGCACATAATTCTCTCCAAAAGCACGCTGACCTAATGCATATAATTCCATTAAATCCTCATTAGGCTTAGTTTTACTTACTGCTATTAGCGACACATTTTGTTCCGCTAATTTAGCTTGAATAGACTGATAAGCTGAAATATTAACTGGCATAGTGCACAAAGGTAATTAGAACAAAGCAATTATATCGTTCATAATTAAACTTGTAACTATTTAGTGATAGAACGACCAATCACCATTTTCTGGATCTCAGAAGTGCCTTCGTAAATTTGTGTAATTTTTGCATCACGCATTAGACGCTCCACATGAAATTCTTTCACAAATCCATATCCACCATGTACTTGAACTGCTTCTGTGGCTACCCACATAGCTGTATCACTTGCGTGTAGTTTTGCCATAGCAGCACTCATCACATAATCCATATGATTATCTTTTTCCCAAGCAGCTTTATAGCATAATAATCTTGCTGTCTCAATTCGAGTAGCCATCTCAGCTAATTTAAATTGAATCGCTTGGTGCTCATGAATAGGCTTACCAAATGATTTTCTTTCCTTGCTATAAGCCAAAGCTAATTCATAAGCACCACTAGCAATACCTAAAGCTTGTGCTGCAATACCAATACGGCCACCGTTTAATGTTTTCATTGCGAAGTTAAATCCAAATCCATCTTCTCCTATTCTGTTTTCCTTAGGTACAATCACATCCATAAAAGAAATAGAATGTGTATCGCTACCACGAATTCCCATTTTATTTTCTTTAGGCCCAACTGTTATACCTGGCGTATTTTTTTCTACAATAAATGCATTAATACCTCTTGAACCTTTAGATGCGTCTGTTTGTGCCATCACTAAATAAACCGATGCAGTTGAACCATTGGTGATCCAGTTTTTAACCCCATTTAATACATAATGATCTCCTTTATCCACTGCACTTGTATGTTGATGTGTTGCGTCACTACCCGCTTCTGGTTCACTTAATAAAAAAGCACCTATATACAATTCACCATCTTTTTTTCCTTGAGCCAATGGCGTTAAATATTTTTGTTTTTGAGCTTCATTACCATAATGCTCTAAACCCCAACAAACTAAACTATTATTAACGCTAACGGCAACACTAACGCTTGAATCTACTTTACTGATTTCTTCCATTGCTAAAACATAGCTAATGGTATCCATACCTGCACCTCCATATTCTGTTGGCGTCATTATTCCCATGAATCCTAAATCTGCTAATTGTACTAATTGTTCTTTAGGAACTTTTTGGTGTTCATCTCTTTCAATTACACCAGGCAAACATTGTTGTTGTGCAAATTCACGAGCAGCTTTTTGAATCATCAATTGCTCTTCTGATAACTTAAAATCCATAGTAAAATATTTGCTCGAAATTACACTAACAAATGTTAGCAGACAAAATATTTTAGCTAAAAATTATCCAGATTTACTTGGTTAATTTGGCCTTAATCAATTGGGCCAGAACCGAACTATCGGCTGCAGACATAACACGAGCGCTATCCTGTCTAAAATGACGCTTAAAAGCAAGCATTGCAGCGATACTATCCTTGGTATCATAGCCCACCAAACTTAAAGCATGTGTAATGGATAAACCTGTTGGTAGCTGTTGCGTCGTATCCGGTTCGAACCATATACCATAACCACTTTCTGATAAAGTTTTCCATGGAAAATAAATATTTGGGTCCACTTTACGTCTCGGCGCAATATCACTATGCCCTATAAAATGATCAACCGGTATTTGATACTTATTTTTTAATTGATCAAGCAATCTCAAAAGGCTTGTAATTTGAGCGGGCTCAAAAGGTTCAAATCCATTATTATCTATTTCTATTCCAATGGAACTAGAGTTTAAGTCTGTATTATTACCCCAACTGCCAATACCTCCGTGCCATGCCCTCATATAATCATTCAACATATGATGAATGGTGCCGTCTTTACAAATAACATAATGGGCACTGACCTTAGTTCGTTCTAAAGTGAAGGTTTTTAAAGTTTGCGCACATGCATTTTGTGCAGTATGGTGAATGACTACAAAATTTGGTTTACGTAAATCAAAATTAGTCGTACCTACCCATTTATCAGCAAGAGGCAATAACTGATCTGATTGTTTAGCTGGAGACAATACTAATTTTTTAGCTAAAGATTTAACTTGTCGATTATACTGACGATTCGTTTTTCCATAAGGAAAACTGTTACACGCATAAATACCTATAA
>CAZAOF010000086.1:0-6203 GCA_964486665.1 uncultured Sediminibacterium sp. | reverse complement strand
AACTTATTAAAGGAGCATGTTGCTTCATTTGTTTTTTTGCAATCTCGTGATGAGGATGCGTAGTCAATCCGGTATAATTTACATGCGCAATAGCTGGATGTGCAGCCAGGAAGTTAGCGACCTTCTCTGTGTTGCTACAATGTCTTTCCATTCTTACTTCTAAGGTCTTCATACCTTGTATTAATAAATAAGCGTCAAATGCATTGCTATTACCGCCCATTAATACATGCCATTTCCAGGCTTTCTTATGCATGAACTCTAAATCTTTTCCTAGTAATACACCATGTAAGGCAGAGCCATGTCCATTTAAAAATTTAGTCGCAGAGTGAAAAACAAAGTCTGCTCCTAAAGCAAATGGTTGCTGTAAATAAGGTGTAGCAACCGTATTGTCTACTGATACTTTTATGCCATGTGCTTTTGCAATGGTACAAATAGCTTTAATGTCTACACATTGTAAAGTAGGGTTGGCTGGCGTTTCTAAGTGAATTAGTTTAGTTGTAGGATTGGCTTTAATCGTATCTATTAATAATTGCTCATTATGTATATCAATTAATACAATATTCACTCCTGCTTCCACCAAAACCTTTTGCATTAATTCTTGTGAACCACCGTATAATGAATAATGAGAAATTAAAGTATCACCTGCACTTAAGTTGCTAAAAAACAAAGTAGTCATAGCGGCTTGTCCACTAGAATGTAATAATGCTTTTAGCTCCAATGGTTCACCTTGTTCATTGCTTAATCCATGCGCTTCTAATGCAGCAATGGTTTCCTCCGCTGCAGTGAAAGTTGGGTTTCCCCATCTGGTATACAATTTAGTTTTATCATCTCCCTTAAATCTTTCCATGCCTTCCTCTGCAGAACCAAAGGTAAAAGTAGAGGTTGCATAAATAGGTGTGGTATGTGAAAAATTATCATTTTCATGCCCTGCAGTATGAAGTGTTACTGTACTGATTCCTTTAAATTTCTTTTTACTCATAATGCGGTTTTTAATCTAACTAAATATACAACGAAAATAGGATTCTAATAAGCCCATTTTACCCAAGCTGCGCCCCATGTGAATCCTCCTCCAAATGCAGCCAATATTAAATTGTCTCCTTTTTTCAATTGAGACTCCCATTCCCAAAGACATAATGGGATAGTCGCTGCTGTGGTGTTACCATATTTATGGATATTGATCATTACTTTTTCCTTAGGTAAGCCAACTCTGTTAGCCGTGGCATCAATGATTCTTAAGTTAGCTTGATGAGGAACCAACCATGCAATATCCTCTCCTGTTAAATTGTGTTTTTCTAATAGTTCGGCACTCACATCCGCCATACCTGTTACTGCGAATTTAAATACAGGCTGTCCATCTTGGAATGCATAGTGCTCTTTTGCCATCACAGTTTCAATAGAAGCTGGTTTTAAACTACCGCCGGCTTTTAGGTGCAGATATTCTCTACCACTTCCATCACTTTTTAAGATAGAGTCTTGGAATCCATCTTCATCTGCACTTGGTTCTAATAAAACTGCACCAGCGCCATCACCAAATATGATACAAGTTGCTCTGTCTGTATAATCTATGATAGAACTCATTTTGTCCACGCCTACTACAATGACTTTTTTATACCTGCCAGCTTCAATAAAACTTGCACCAGTAGTCAAGGCAAATAGGAAGCCGCTACATGCAGCACCTAGATCAAATCCAAAAGCGTTTTTTGCGCCAATTTTATCTCCAATAATATTTGCAGTTGCAGGAAAAACCATGTCAGGTGTCACCGTGGCACAAATAATACAATCTATATCTAATGGGTCTAAATTCTTTTTGCGTAATATCTCTTCAATTGCTTTTACTGCCATGTCTGAGCTGGCTTTACCTGGTTCTCTGAGGATCCTTCGCTCTGAAATACCCGTTCTACTTTTTATCCATTCGTCATTGGTATCTACAAGTTTCTCTAAGTCAAAATTGGTCAATTTGGTCTCTGGGACGTACCCTCCAACCGAGGTAATGGCTGCTTTCAGCTTTTGGGACATAGTTCTTTTGTTTGTTTGGGGCACAAATATCTTAAAAAATGGCCAAGAATGACCCAAAATATCCATTTTTCATTGCTTAAGTGTTATTTTTGGATTCATTATGATTGCATTTTTACAAGGGAATTTTGTTCAATTGACCCCAGCTAAACTTATCGTGGATGTGGGAGGTGTGGGCTACGAAGTAAATATTAGTTTAAACACGTACGAGTCGATCTCTGGTAAAGAGAAAGGGTTATTGCATACTTATTTACATTTAACTGAAAACTCACAGGTTTTGTTCGGCTTTTTTGGGCAGGATGAAAAAGAGCTTTTCATGCAACTAATTAGTGTATCTGGAGTGGGTGCAAGTACTGCAAGGATGATGTTGTCCGGTATGCGTCCAGATGAAATTATTCGTGCAATCGTCCAAGGGGATGCAAGACAACTTGAACAAATCAAAGGGATAGGTAAAAAATCTGCTGAACGTTTGGTTTTAGAATTAAAAGATAAGCTGGCAAAATTACCTATGCAAATGACAGGGGGATCTACTTTTAGTAAATCTACACCGCATCAAGATGCTATTCAAGCTTTGGTGTCTTTGGGGATTCAGAAAGCAGTTGCTGAAAAAGCAATTGATAAGGCGATTCAATCAGAAGGGGCAGAGGTCTCTCTTGAAATTTTAATCAAACAAGCCCTCAAAAATTGTTAATCGATCATTTTTAATGTTTTATTCTTGAGATTTCTGCACACTATTATTTTGTTAACTGGCTTTCTTCTTTTGGAGCAGCCTTTGCATGCGCAAGATACGAGCAGACTTATCGCTCCTTTTAAGGATACTTCAGTAAAAAAGGTAGATACTTTAGTAGGTAAATTAAAGTATCCTATTGCCGATAAACGAGCTGATTTTTTATCTCAACCTAGTAACAATCCTTTTGATATTAGAGATACTAGTTTAGTTAAAAGAAGGGTTGATTATGATCCTACCACCAAACAATATTATATCACGGAGAAATTGGGTAGTGGGTACAATCGTTTTCCATCTACATTAAGTTTTGATGAGTTTTGGAAACTAAAAACACGCAAAGACGAGCAGGCGTATTTTATGCAGCGTGCCAATTCCCTGGGTGTATTAAACAGAAAAATCACTAGACCTAAAACAAAAGTTTTTGATAGTTATTTTGATCGACTTTTTGGTAAAACAGGATCGGACTTAAAAATTGATATCAAGCCTGTTGGAGAGATTAACATTAGGGCTGGCTATCAAGGACAGAATGTAAAGAACCCGACTTTGCCTGAGCGTGCAAGAAGAAACGGTGGATTTGATTTTGATGCCAATACCAATTTTAGCATGAACGCAAGTATTGGTGACAAACTCAAGTTTCCAATCAACTTGAATTCATTATCTAACCTTGGCTTTGACAACCAGATCAGGTTAAACTACCAAGGCAAAAAGGATGAAGTAATCAAGTATATTGAAGCAGGTAATATCAACTATGTATCCAGAAGTACTTTGATTCCGAGTACACAAAATTTATTTGGTGTAAAGACTCAATTACAATTTGGAAGATTATTTGTGACGGGTACCATTGCCAATCAAAAGTCTCAGCGTCAATCAATGGCTTTACAAGGGGGATCTTCAACGCAACGTTTTCAAAAACGTTTAGATGATTATGAAGAAAATAGACACTTTTTATTAGCGCAATATTTTAGAAATAATTACAATAAGGCAATGAGTACTTTGCCGATTATTAATTCACAAATACAAATTAAGCGTATAGAAGTATGGGTGACTAACCGTAACGGACAAACCACGAATGCAAGAGATGTGGTTGGTTTGACTGATATTGGCGAACCCTTATTAAGACCCGAAAGAAAAAGTTTAGAGACGAATCCTAATAATCCTTTTCCAGACAATAGTGCGAATAAATTATACGCTAAAATTATTAATAACCCTAGTGCCAGAAATCCTGCAGGAGTTGCTTCTGTATTGGCGGCAGAAGGCTTAAGGTCGGCCGAGGACTATGAGCGAACTTTTGCAAGAAAATTAACTGAGAACGAATATTTCTTTAATGGTCAAGTAGGTTTTTTATCTTTAAACATTCCGCTTCAAGCAGATGAGGTGTTAGCTGTCGCATTTCAGTATACCTATAACGGTAAAATATATCAAGTCGGTGAATTTTCGGAGGGGGTAGCTTTAGATCCAGATAAAGGCGTACAACAAATTTTATATTTAAAATTATTGAAGGCGACAACGCAAAGAACAGATTTGCCTATCTGGGATTTGATGATGAAAAACGTGTACTCTTTGGATTTATTTGGTGCCATTCAGCAGCAAGACTTTCAGTTGAATGTATTGTACGAAGAGCCTAGTGCTGGACTAAAAAGATACCTACCTGTTACCAACAAAGCTTATGAGGGAAAATCATTGATCAAGATTTTACAATTAGATCGATTGAATAATCGCAACGATCCACAGCCGGATGGAGTTTTTGACTATGTGGAAGGATATACTGTTTTGTCTAATATGGGTAGAATCGTTTTTCCTTTATTGGAGCCATTTGGTAAAGACTTGCAAGAGATTGCCTTTGCTGGAATTGATACGGCTATTTCAAAAAAATATATTTATTCGCAATTATATAGAACCATTAAAGCAGAGGCGCAGACTTATGCGAACCTCAACCGATTTGTGATGGAAGGGCAAGTAAAAGGAAGTGCTGGTGGGTCTGAGATAAGTTTAAATGCGTTTAATGTACCTCCAGGTTCTGTGAGCGTAAGGGCAGGGGGACAAATTCTGAAGGAAGGAGTGGACTATATAGTGGACTATGGCTCAGGGACTGTGCGTATTATTAATCCTGGCATTTTGAGTTCTAATATACCTGTGAATGTTTCTTATGAAAATAACTTAGGTTTTGGATTTCAGGAGCGTGGATTTAGGGCATTAAGAATTGATTATATAGCCAATAAAAATTTCAATTTTGGTTTATCCTCTTCTCGTTTAAGTGAGCGACCATTTTTCACGAAGACAAATTTTGGGTCTGATCCAATTAGGAATTCAATGTATGGCTTTGATTTCAACTACAAAAAAGAATTACCAGGTTTAACAAGATTATTAGATAAACTACCTTTTTATAGTACCAAAGCAAAATCATCTATTGTTGCCTACGGAGAAGCTGCTTATTTAAAACCAGGTCATGCACAACAAATTGGTAAAGGAGGATCTGGTGTAGTTTATTTAGATGACTTTGAAGCAACCAGAACCAATATTGATTTAAGATTTCCCTTTACGGCATGGGCGCTTGCTTCCACGCCGTTAGATCGTTTTGCAGAAGGTGCATTAGCAGATTCTGTAGACTATAATAAAAATAGAGCTAGACTAGCTTGGTATACTATTGAACCTAATTTGCAAGATCGTAATAGTGCGAATAATCCATTGGCCAACAATGTGGCTGCATTAAGTGACCCAAGGGTACGTCAAGTTTTTACCAATGAATTGTTTCCTCAAAAAACAACGAATATCACCGACGTTCAATTGCCCACTTTTGATTTAAGTTATTATCCTAAGGAACGTGGGCCTTATAACTATAATTACAAGGACTTGGATGCAAGTGGAAGGGTTAAAAATCCATCTGACAAATGGGCGGGTATTATGCGTTCATTAGACCAAACAGATTTTGAAACCAGCATTATTGAATATGTAGAGTTTTGGGTACAGGATCCATTTATTAAATCTGCTGCTACAAAAGGAAAATTATACTTGAACTTAGGTAATGTAAGTGAGGATATTTTAAAAGATGGAAGGCGTTTTTATGAAAATGGAATGCCTACTCCAACCATCCCTGCAAGTATTGATAGCTCAACTTGGGGCAGGGTACCTGTTAATCCTATTCAAGTGACCAATGCGTTTAGTAATAATCCTGAAGACAGGAAATTTCAAGATGTTGGATTAGATGGCTTAAATGATGATGATGAAAGAATTAAAAGAGCTAACCTAATTAATCAGATAGGAAATAACACAGTCGCGCAACAATTTAGAAATGACCCTTCTGCAGATAACTACGTATGGTATCGAGATGCAAGTTATGATGCAAGCAACGCGAATATTTTAAGCAGGTATAAATATTTTAACAACCCTCAAGGAAACTCTGCCTTGGCGGGCAATAGTCAATTTAGTAGTGCTTCCACTTTATTACCTGATAATGAAGACTTAA
>CAZAOF010000085.1:0-6390 GCA_964486665.1 uncultured Sediminibacterium sp. | reverse complement strand
GAGTAGCGTATATAAGATGATTTTTTTAAACATGATTAAAATTTAAATTGATAGGTAATGCTTGGCACCCACCTAAACAAGGATGTTTGTATGACCTGCGTCCTGCTTGCATCTTTTGGGTCTTCTTGAAAATTAATTTGATAAGCGTTTTCTCTTCCATAGACATTATACAAACTAAAGTTCCAGGACTCTTGTATTCTTTTCTTTCTTTTTTTATCATAGGTAACACTAAGGTCCATTCTATGATTGGAGGGCATACGATTTGCATTTCTAGAAGCGTATTGGTATAATGTTTGTCCTTGAACCATATATTTGCCTGTTGGAAAAGTAACAGCGTCGCCGGTGTTGAATACAAACACACTAGAGACAGACCAGCTCGAATTAATTGTATACACGCCAACTATAGACAAGTCATGTGTTCTGTCTTGTTTTGCATTATACCATTTGTTTTGATTGATACCATTAATTTTTCTTTCTGTTTTAGATAAGGTATAGCTTACCCAACCAGTTAAGACGCCCTCTTTTTTCTTAAATAATAATTCAACTCCATAGGCCCTTCCTATTCCATACAAGAGTGCCGCCTCAACATCTGCAAGTGTATTTATTTCTGCGCCATCTTTATAATCGAGTTGGTTTTGTAAGTTTTTAAAATATAATTCACTGCTTAATTCAAAATTATTATTTTGAAATCCTTGTACATAACCTATGCTAATTTGATCCGCAATTTCTGGTTTAATATTATAAGAGTTACCGATCCATTGATCAGAAGGACTAGAGGCAGTTGAATTACTTAACAAATGAAGGTGTTGCACATTACGCGCATAACCAGCCTTAAGGCTTGCTTGTTCTGCTATCCGATAATTGGCTGTTATTCTTGGCTCTGGATTGATATAGGTTTTTCCAAAATCGGTTTTGTCTAATTTAATTTTATTTTTAATAATGTCATTTTCGTAAATAACATATTCATCTCCTCCCATTAAACTATAAGCAGAGAGACGCATCCCGTAATCTATACTTAGGTTGTCGTTTGGTTTATAATAGTCGCTAAAATAGATGGCATTTTCAAGACCGTTTCTTCCAGATTTTGGATTGCTATTAATGACTGTTCCACTAAATGTGCTTGGGGTTATCGTGTGTAAAATGCTATTAAAGCCAAAACGCAGCGTGTTTCTTGGGTTGACATAAAAACTATAATCCTGTTTTAAGTTAAGGTCCTTAATATTAGAGTTTACATTAAAATTAGTAGCGCCGTTTTTGAGTTTAACATTATAATTATAGTCGCTATAAATTAAGGAAGTGTTCAAAAAAAGCTTGCTGGATAAAATACTATTCCATCTAATGGTTCCTGTTTTGTTCCCCCAATCTATACCAAATGCATCCCCAAGTCCTAATTCGTCTTTTCCAAAATATCCAGAAATATATAATTTATTCTTTTCATCAATTTTATAATTGGCCTTCATGTTTAAATCATAGAAGTATAAAATATTGTCTTTAAATTCTTCCGATGCACGCAAAAAAATATCAGCATAGGTTCTTCTCCCAGAAACAATAAAAGAGGACTTGTCTTTTTGCAAAGGCCCTTCAATACTTAGCCTGCTGCTAATTAACCCCAGACCGCCATTTACATTAAAGTCTTGATTGTTGCCTTCTTTCATTTTTACATCTAGAACAGAGGACAACCTGCCTCCATATTGCGCAGGTCCATTTCCCTTAATTAAGGTAGCATCCTTTATAGCATCGCTGTTGAAGGTGCTAAAAAATCCAAGTAGGTGAGATGCGTTGTATACTGGAGCTTCGTCTAATAAAATTAAATTTTGGTCGGCGCCCCCACCTCTGACATAAAATCCACTATTGCCCTCTCCCGCTGATTTAACGCCTGGCAGTAGTTGTAAGGTTTTTAAAATATCTTTTTCACCAAAGATAACTGGTACTTTTCTGATGGCATTTAAATTAAGGGTCTCTGTGCCCATCTGTGGTTTTAAAAGATTATCGTTTTTTTTACTACTCTCCACTACTACTTCTTTTAAGGACGTGGTTGGTGTCAAAAAAATGGTCAAGCTTAAATTTGTATCAAGATTAACTTGTTGTTGAAATTTTTCATATCCTATTTGAGAAACCGTAATTGTATACTTTCCACTAGGGAGCGAAATGGCGTAAAATCCATATTCATTAGACAACACACCTAGGCTGGGTAGTTCGTTGATTTTTATGGCGGCCCTTATTAGCGATTCTCCTGTTTGTTTGTCTTTTATACTTCCATTGATGACCATTTTTTCTTGTGCAGACAGGGTCAAACTAAGGAACACTAATAGAATTGAAAAGCATAATCTATTTTTAATAAGCATCATATAAGGTAGAACAAATTTTAGTGGTTTTTTGTTTTAACCTTCTTAATTTAATTTTCATAGATTGCATAGTAGAGTAACCCGTTACTTGACCTCAATTTTTGCAAACAAATAAGAAATAGGTATATGAAAAGAATGGTCTTGATTTGCTTTATAATAGGCTTGACAATAAACCTTTTTGCACAAAAACAAACCGCAAGGTCACTTGGAGTCCACTTTGGTGTCTTGGCTACGGGGCAATTCAATGCTATTACAGATGTAGCTGGTGTTAAAATAGGTCATAGTAGCATCATAAAAGGAGCCGACGTAAGAACAGGGGTCACTGCTGTGGTTCCTCACGATGGAAATATCTTTCAACAAAAAGTACCCGCAGGAATATTTATTGGTAACGGATTTGGTAAGCTAACCGGAAGTACACAGGTTGCAGAGCTGGGTACCATTGAGACGCCAATAGTACTAACGAATACACTTTCTGTCGCCACAGCTATGGATGCGTTAGTGGATTATACCATTCATCAACCTGGGAATGAAAATGTTTTTTCTGTCAATGCGCTTGTTGGAGAAACCAATGATGGGTACTTAAATGATATTCGTGGTCAACATGTTCAAAAGCAAGATGTCCTAAATGCAATTCGGCTTGCTAGCTCAGGTGAAGTAGCACAAGGCAGCGTGGGTGCGGGAACGGGAACGGTTTGTT
This sequence comes from uncultured Sediminibacterium sp., assembly GCA_964486665.1. Taxonomy (GTDB): domain Bacteria; phylum Bacteroidota; class Bacteroidia; order Chitinophagales; family Chitinophagaceae; genus Sediminibacterium. Next base: position 3,348 of record CAZAOF010000085.1, on the reverse strand, counting down.
TTAATTTTAAAGGGGGTATAGGAACTTCGTCAAGAAAATTGCCTGCAACCTTGGGTGGCTATACCGTAGGTGTTCTTGTTCAAACAAATTTTGGAGGTGTTTTAGAAATTGATGGTGTGGCCATTGGAGAAGCCCTTAACAAATATTATTTATTTGATCAATTGTCTAAAAAAGAAGATGGCTCGTGTATGATTGTGGTAGCAACTGACGCACCCCTGGATAGTAGAAGTTTAACACGTCTAGCAAAGCGCGCTTTTATGGGACTTGCTAAAACAGGAGGTATTGCACACAATGGCAGTGGAGATTATGTAATCGCTTTTTCTACAGACAGTGCAAACCGAATTAAACATAATGATCCATTAGCAAGAACTGCAGCAACTTTTTTATCCAACGACGCCGTTTCTCCTTTATTTTTAGCTGCTATTGAAGCAACAGAGGAGGCTATTATTAATTCATTGTTTATGTCTACCACAACAAAAGGATTTAAAGACCATATCGCCGAGGCCTTGCCAGTTGAAAAAGTACTTTCTTTATTAAAAAATAACAATCACTAATTTTATCTTACCTCTAATTAACTCATTTTTATATGCGTCTTTTTTTATTTTCTATTTGCATTTTAATTGTGCAGTTTGCTTCAAGTCAATACACCAACCCCCCGGTTATTCGTTCCGAACAAATCAATATTGCTAGAGATAGTTTTGGTGTACCACATATTTTTGCGCCCACCGACCCAGAAGTAGCTTATGGACTTGCTTGGGCACATGCAGAGGATGATTTTGCAACGATACAAACATTGATCCTAACAGGAAAGGGTAAGGTTGCCACACATTTGGGAAAAAAAGGGGCACCCATTGATTTTGTTTTTGGCTTATTGAACACCAAGGCAACTGTGCTTGCACAAATGAATCAGTTTGATCCAAAGTTTATTCAATTGATAAAAGGATATTTATTAGGCTTGGAAGCCTATGCGAAAGCGCATCCTGAAAAAGTACTCAACAAACATGTATTTCCAATTAGTATCGAAGATTATTTAGCATCTACCGCTTTTTCGGTTGCCATATTTTGTGGTGTAGATAAAGCATTGCCAAAAATATTAAATGGCACTATTCCAAAACTTGAAGGCTTCACAGGAGAAGGGAGTAATGCATTTGCCATCAATGCGAACAAGTCTGCGTCAGGTGAAACGATGTTGGTGATTAACGCCCACCAACCCATTGAGGGCCCCACTGCATTTTATGAGGCACATCTACAAAGTGAAGAAGGTTGGAATATTTTAGGTGGATTGTTTCCTGGTGCGCCGTTAATTTTTCATGGTGTGACGCCAAATTTAAGCTGGGCGCACACGGTTAATTTTCAGGACAAAATAGACATCTATCAATTAGAAACTAGCAAGGCTCGCCCCAATGAATACAAAGTAGACGGTAATTGGTTAAAGCTAGAGAAGCGAAGAATCAAATTAAATATCAAGGGCATTCCTTTTCCTATCTACAAAACAGCCTACCAGTCTATCTATGGCCCAACTGTAGCCACACCGCAAGGTGAATATTTTTCGATGCGTTTGCCAGCATTAATGGATGCAGCTGCTTTACAACAATGGTATGCCATGAACAAGGCAACCAATTTCACAACATTTAAAGGAGCATTGGAGCAAAATCATTTGCCGATGTTTAACATCATTTATGCTGACAAAAGCGACACTATTTTTTATATTTCTAATGGCAAAATGCCCTATAGAAAGACAGATAAAAACTATAATTGGAGTAGCACTTTACCTGGTAATACAACAGCTACTTTATGGAATGAATTTAAGCCAATGAGCGCCCTGCCGCAATACCTTAATCCAAAAAGCGGCTACTTGTTTAACACCAATCACTCTCCCTTTCTCGCAAGCAGTGAGCAAGATAATTTACAGCCCAGTAGTTTTGATGTGAATGATGGTTTTGAAACTTATCATAATAACAGAAGTAGACGCGCAAAGGATTTAATCGATCGATTAGATAAAATTAGTTACGAAGACATTAAGCGTATTAAATTCGATCGTCAATTACCTGATACTATTTTATATCCATATGGATATACTGCAGACTCACTTTTTTTAGTTGACGAAAATAAACATCCTCAGCTAGCTTCGTTAATCACCACGCTTAAGGCATGGGATCATAACGCAGTTGCAGAAAGCAAGGGGGCATTGATTTATAACTTAGCCTATTATAATGTACCGCTTGTGATGGAAGGACGCAAGAACGATAAGTTAACAATGATCGAAGCAGTTAAAGTCTATCAAAACATTTTTGATTTTTTACAAAACAATTATGGTAGAACAGACCTTACGCTTGGTGACATACAAAGACTGGTTAGAGGAAACGAAAATTGGCCGCAAGGAGGCATGCCAGATGTGTTGGCAGCAGTGATGTCTGAACCCCTCGGCAAAGACAAAAGAAAAATGAATAGCGGAGATGCCTATATTGGTTTTGTGAAATTTCCAAAAAATGGCGGCTTGCCACTCATTGAAACAGTAAATACATTTGGCGCTAGTTTTAATAAAGGAGACAAGCATTATAATGACCAAAGAGCAATGTATCAAGCGCAACAGCTAAAACCAATGACGTTGGATAAGAAAATTGTATTAGAAAAAGCTACCCGAATTTATCATCCGGGTAGCTAATGCATTATTAAGCTTACTTAAATCCAATCCTTGTTCTGTTATCCCATTTGGTTTTCGCAGCATTTTCGTCAAGGATATTTTCTATTGCTTCATAAATTTGAGTCAACTGGACATCATGTCCACCAAGTCTTTCTTTAATTTCATCTAATTGTACTTTAAAGTCCGACTTTAATAAGAGCACTTTCCTTAATTCAACAAATGCCCTCATTATGGCAATGTTCATTTGAATAGCTTTGTCTGAGTTTATAATACCGCTGAGCATTGCGACCCCCTGTTCTGTAAAAGCATAAGGAAGATACCTTGAGCCACCCCATGCACTAGAACTTGAGGTTGCAATTTGTGACCTCAAGTTGTTTGCATCCATGTTCACATTTACTACTCTTTGTAATTCAATAGATTCTAATTCTTCTTTTGTTAATTGGAACATAAAATCAAGCGGGAATCTTTTGATATTTCTTTTAACTGAAAGGTTCAATGACTTAGTTTCTACTTCATAAAGTTGAGCAATGTCTTTATCAAGAATAACTCGCTGTCCTCTAATTTCATAAATTCTATTTTGTAGACTTTTAATAATTTCCAATGTATTTAAATTTTAGGCACACAATCTAATTACGTAAAATCAAAAAACGAATTAAAGATATTCGTTCGGAAATTTTCTACTGTGCAAAAACTGAAAGATTGAT
>CAZAOF010000084.1:0-6487 GCA_964486665.1 uncultured Sediminibacterium sp. | reverse complement strand
GCATAGGCAATTCAACAATATTCAATTGCTTGCCATTCAACAAACGCATTTGTTTCAATTCTTTTAAATTGTCTTGTAACAAAGTGTAATTTTCTGAATCCTTATTCGATTCAACCACAGTGACTACTGTATCTTCATTTACAAAACGAACGGTGTCATCAATATGTCCATCAGTGTCGTCTCCTACAATTCCTTCTGACACCCATAACACTTGATCTACCCCATAATAATCACACAAATATTTTTCAATTTGTGATTGGTTCAAATGAGGATTTCTGTTTTCATTTAATAGACAACATTTTGAAGTCAATACCGTTCCTGCACCATTAAAATCAACGGATCCTCCTTCCATAATAATATTAGGATAAAATACTGGCAAATTCAAGGCCTCTGCAATACGTGTTGGGATCACATCGTCTAAATCAAATGGAGGATACTTTCCTCCCCATGCATTGATATTCCAATCTACAATTGCTTTGGGGGCTTCAGGATTGTTTCCAATTAAAAAACTTGGTCCATGATCTCTACACCAAGCATCATTTGTTGGATGGATATAAAATTGGACTTTGGACATATCTACCTTTAAAGCCTGCATCATTTGTGTTGCAGTTGCTTGCATTGCAGCATCTACCACATTGATACAAACTCTTTGAGATTGTGTTAAGACTTTAATAAATTCAATATAAGAAGGATAAATACTATCCAATTTACCAGGCCAACTGGCTTCCTTATGTGGCCAACTTAACCAAGTCGCATCTTGCTTTGCAAACTCAGCTGGAAAACAATAGCCCAAAGACTTTGGTGTTACACTAATATTGTTCATCGTCTATATATCTTTTTGTAATGGGTTGATAGGAATCAATACGGCGATCACGTAAGAACGGCCAATGTGTTCTGTAACTATCCGATTTTTCTGTATCGATATCCACTACTGCAATTTCTTCTTGATCATGAGATGCTTTATACAATAAAGTACCAAACGGATTGCTCACAAAACTACCACCCCAAAATTTCATCAGACCATCTTGCTCTAATCCAACACGATTTACGCTAATGACAGGTACCCCATTGGCAACGGCATGACTTCTTTGAATTGTTTGCCATGCATTGTATTGCTCTGTGTTAGTCGCCTCGTCTTGGGAAGTAGCCCAACCAATTGCAGTTGGATAAAATAACATTTCGGCTCCCATTAAACTCGTAATTCTAGCAGCTTCTGGATACCATTGGTCCCAACAAATCAACACCCCTATTGTAGCAAATTTAGTTTTGAAAACCTTGTAGCCTAAATCACCTGGAGTAAAATAAAATTTTTCATAATAAGCAGGATCATCAGGAATATGCATCTTACGGTATTTACCCAGGTAAGTGCCATCCGCATCCAATACTGCTGTTGTATTGTGGTATAATCCTTCCGCTCTTTTTTCAAATAAAGAAGCGATAATAACGACATTTAATTCCTTTGCTAATAAAGCTAATTCGTCAGTTGTTTTACCTGGAATTGGTTCTGCTAATTTGAAGTTTTCATAGGCTTCTACATCACAAAAATATAAGGAAGTATAAAGCTCTTGTAAACAAATGATATTTGCCCCCTGCTTAGCAGCCTCTTTAATTTTTACTATTGCTTTTGCCTTATTTGCTTGCACATCAGCAGTGCAAGACATTTGAATTAAACCACATTTTACGATTGCCATAATATATCTTTAAAAGTATTCGTTTCGCTTTTTTTAAATTTTATTGAACCATCTTTTAGAATGATTGCCTAATACGACGTTAAATTAAGTTGTCTTTAGAATCAGTCCATCAAAACTTTTAATACCAATCATTTTCTCTGTAATAAAACCTTCTGCATACTGCACGCCAATTTGTTGACCAAATTCTTTAGCGCGTCCTTTAACAAAATCTAAAAATGAATCACTCGATATAAAAGTATTAGGTTCATTAGAATTAGGATTATAAAACTGAGAAGCATGTGCCATAATAGACTCCATCTTCTTATCCATATGTGAACTAATATCGACCACAAAATTAGGCGTCAAGGTTCTCGATTGTATATAATGAAATACTTGTGATGGCCTCCAAGCTTCTTGATCTATTCCGTTATAAGCTGTTTTAATTTTAGACAAGCCAGATAAAAAAGAAGCATCCGCCACTAACTTAGCTGCTTTACCATGATCAGGATGACGGTCCTCTGGGGCGTTACACAAAATAATTGTTGGTTGAAATCTTCTAATGGTTTCTATGATAGACATTTGATGTGCTTGGTCATTCACAAAAAATCCATCCTTCATGTCTAAATTAACTCTAGTAGTAGCTCCAATAATTTCTCCTGCCAACAGGGCCTCGTTGAGTCGAATAGACACGGTACCCCTTGTGCCTAATTCCCCTTTTGTAAGGTCAATAATTCCTACTTTCTTGCCTTCTGCCACAGCTGCTAATAAAGTGCCACCACATCCTAACTCGACGTCATCTGGGTGTGCACCAAAAGCCAATATATCTAATTTTTGCATCTTCTATTATTTACTGAATACAATGGGAACAAAGGTAAGTATTGATTGGGTACAATATACAAAAAACCCTCTCCAACTTGGCGTAGGAAAGGGTTTAAGAAAATTAAAATCTTTAATTTATTTTGCTTTTGCGTAACGCTTGTTAAACTTATCGATACGACCAGCAGTATCTACTAACATGTTCTTACCAGTGTAGAAAGGGTGAGAAGTGTTTGAAATCTCCAATTTGATAACTGGATACTCATTACCGTCTTCCCATTGAATTGTTTCCTTGGTATTTGCTGTAGACTTACCTAAAAAAGAAGTGCCGTTACTCATGTCTTTAAACACAACAAAACGATACGCTTCTGGGTGGATACCTTGCTTCATAATATGATTTTTAAGGCTGCACGGTTTTTGCCGTGACAATTATAAAATAGGATGCAAAAGTAGGCTAAAATGGCTTTTGGGCCAAATTTTTAAAGAACCAAGACCCTGCATCCCAATTTCTAGTTACTTCATGTTGATATATTGTAACGGAACACCGAAGTTTTCTGTTCTGCAAGCCGCTATAACTTCCTGTAAATCATCAATTTTCTTGCCTGTAACCCTAATAATATCATCCATAATGGCTGTTTGCACCTTTAACCCCTTGTCTTTGATATACTTAGAGATTTTTTTAGCGTCTTCTTGCTTAAGTCCGTTTCTTACTGGAACATCTTGTTTGAAGGTTTTACCACTCGGTTGAGGCTCTTTTGACAAATCAAAGGAGTTGGCATCTATTCCTTGTTTAATAGATCTACTCAAAAGTACATCTACAATTTGTTGCAGTTTCATCTCAGATTCTGACTCTAATTTAATCATGTAGTCTTTTTTATTCAAGTCAATCACTACATGGATTCCCTTAAAATCAAAACGATTGGTGATTTCTTTTTTTACCACATTCACTGCATTGTCTAATGTCTGAATGTCTACTGTACTAGCGATATCAAATGATGGCATAACGAAAAATTTAAATTTTATTTATGTTTAGGAAACCAAGTTCTAGATTTTATTAAAAAAACCACTCCGAGCAACATTAAAACAACTGCAATTAACTCTGCTTGTGTAGGTTGAAAAGGTAGAAAATCATATTTGTTATTGACCCTTATTTTTTCAATCAAGAAACGCTCACCTCCAACAAAGATTAAATAAATGCCCGTTAAAATTCCAGGTTGTGTGATTTTCTTTCTAAAAATCCACATGATACCAAATAGCATAAACATGGCAATAATCTCATACAAAGCGGTTGGATATACTGGCAATGGCAACTGATTACAATAAGCACCAATACATCCTGGTATCGCCACTCCCTCGTTTAATACATTATGTGGATATTGATAAGCCCATGCCCAGTCTGGTATAAAAGCAAAGGGCTTAGGGTGCGTATTGACAATGCCCCAATCTCCGTCCCCACTAATTTGACAACCAATTCTACCTGCTGCATAAGCAAAAAGCATCGTTGGTGCCATAGCGTCTGCGAAATGGATCACCGATATTTTTAATTTTCTTAGATAAATAATAATAGCCACGGTTGCTACAATTAAACCTCCAAAAAAAGTCAACCCACTAAAAGAAATCAATGCCCCAATTGGGTCTCTACTAAAATCATCTAAGTTCTCCAAATTGTGAAAAATCTTTGCCCCCAAAAATCCCCAAATTGCCGCCTGTAAAACAATATCTCCCACTCTATCCTGAGGCCACACATGTACAGCGCGGGTTTCTGGCTTAGCTAATTTCACTTTATCCTTTTCCTTCCATTTTAAATAAATCATGATGGCAGCAACCAATATACCTGCTCCCATACTTCCCTGCAAGGATAAGATAAAAGCTTGCGTATTGTTTAACGCATCTTCCATCAGGAAGGCGCCTATTAATTTATAACCAAATAAAAAGCCAAAAAAACCAGCACTCACTAATTCACCAGTGGATGCAGGAGCCCCTATAATTTCCTTTTCTTCGGTATAAGTAAACTCCCCTAAAGCTGATTTTCTTTTTAGTTCTAAAAACAACACATATCCAGATGCAACAAAGGCTAAAGCAACAAAAAATCCAAATGAATTGACCAATTTTAGCGCGTTAAGCTCTAGACCAAAAAGATCTTTAATAAGGTAATATAAGTTAGGATACATAATGCTATTTAAGTAGTGCAAAGTAAGTGATTATTCCCCAAAAAAAATGGCCACACTAGAAAGTGCGGCCGTAATTACTAACCCATCTAAAAACAAAAAGCGTTCAATATATTTACTAATTGCAATGTTCGTTGAACAAAGAAATTAAGTGTTGTGCGATCACTTGAGCAGGGCTTCCTTCAATCTGGTGTCTTTCTACCATGCTCACCAATTTGCCATCTTTAAAAAGCGCAATGGCTGGTGAAGAAGGAGGATAAGGTAAGTGCAATGCTCTTACTTGATTTACTGCCTCGATATCGAATCCTGCAAATACTGTTGTGATATGATCTGGTTTCTTAGTTGCATTCGCTACTGCCATTAAAACACCTGGTCTACAAGCACCAGCAGCACAACCACAAACCGAATTGATCACAACCATTGTTGTACCATTGGCATTCACCATATTTTCAACTTCAGCAGCCGAGGTTAGATCAACAAATCCATTATCTACTAACTCAGCCTTCATTGGTAAAACTATCTCTGCAGGGTACATATCTTCTTCTATTTGACTCAAAATTAGGTATTTTCAAAATCACTTACAAATTTGTTTTGAAGCCATTTTGACAATTAACAATTCAATAACATGACATAATGGCGTTCAAATTTATAAAATGAGCCCTTTCTACCTTAAATAACCCAATATTTTTAACATTGACTGTGCAGATTGCTCTTTTGCATACACCCAATCAACCAATTTACCGGTCTTTTCATCCATCTCCACAATCACGTGTTTAGGTGATGGGATGAGACAGTGTTTAATCCCTCCATAACCGCTAATTTGATCTTGATAAGCGCCTGTATGGAAAAAACCAACATACAAAGGTTCTTTGTTTTCATCTTCCTTATCTTCCATCGTGTCGTCTTTTAACTTAGGCAAGAACACTTCGTTAATATGTTCTTCTGAATCATAATAGTCATGACTGTCACATGTGATTCCACCTAGGACAACTCTTTGGTAATCATTTTCCCATTTATTCACTGGTAACATCAAGAATTTTTCTCCAATACCCCAAGTATCTGGAAGTGTAGTGATGAAAGATGAATCAATCATATACCAACACTCTCTATCATTCTGCTTTTTCTCTGCCAAAACTTTATAAATATGTGCCATGCTCTCTCCTACTGTGTAACTTCCAAATTCAGTATAAATATTTGGCATTGGAACTTTCGCTTTCTTACATGCTTTTTTAATATTCGACACAATTTCATTAATGATAAAATTGTAATCATATTCAAAACCTAATGAATGCTTAATTGGGAAACCGCCACCAATATTGATTGAATCTAATTCAGGACATATTTTCTTTAACTGACAATACAAGTTGATAATCTTGTTCAATTCTGACCAATAATAGATATCATCTTTAATCCCCTTATTTAAAAAGATATGCAACATCTTTAATTGAAACTTGTCCTCATACCCCTCAATCTCATCCACATAAAACTCTAAGATATCCTTTGCGCGTATACCTAAACGAGATGTGTAGAAAGGGAAACTTGGCTCTTCTTCGGCCGCTACTCTGATACCTAATTTAAAAGGAACTTTTGCATTACGTTTGTAAAATTGCAACTCCTCTACATTATCTAAAACTGGAATTACATTCTTAAACCCAGTATTGATTAATTTAGTAATCCTACTCGTATATGTTTTTTGCTTAAAGCCGTTACAAATAATAAAAATGTCTTTATTAATTTTTCGACGTTTGTACAATTGATTGATGATTTCAATATCATAAGCAAAAGAAGTTTCTAAATGTACATTATGCGATAAAGCTTCTTCTACAATAAAAG
>CAZAOF010000083.1:0-6499 GCA_964486665.1 uncultured Sediminibacterium sp. | reverse complement strand
AGTAGAGCAGATTGCCAATTCATTTTTATCGTTGATGATCAACCATGCCCAACCACTACCAAATCGATTCTTTGCAGCTTCTGAAAATTTGTTTTTAAAATCAACAAAATTGCCAAATGATTTATCAATGGCTTTTGCTAAGTTGCCAGTTGGGATTGTTGCAGGTGCTTGCTGCATGGATTGCCAAAATAATTCGTGGTTATAATGACCGCCTGCATTGTTTCGCATCTTAACAGAATATTTGGAAATACTTCCCAAGAGATGCTCAATGCTATGTTTTTTTGTATCTACATTTTCTGCGACACAAGCATCGTTCAAATTTTTAGTATATCCAGCTGCGTGCTTGGTATGATGAATCTCCATTGTCATTGCGTCTATAAATGGTTCTAATGCATTGTATGCATAGGGCAATGGTTGTTGTAGATAATGAATCGTTTGACTACTTGGCAGACTAGTTAAAGTATGAATTAAGGGCATGGTTGCCATTGCAATTCCAGCTTTGCCAGTTTGTTTGATAAACTGACGCCTGCTATTTGAAGAAGTAGACATAAATTATTTTTTAAAGTACTTCTGTAAAGTTACTTTAATTGGATGTAAAAATCGGTAGTAAAATTCTTGATTGAACAACTGAGAATCCCGCATGGCTTTATAAGTGAGAAATAAACCAACAGGTATTAAAAGCACGCTAGAAAGCCACATCCCAGTATACACTGACCACTGTTGTGACTTGGCTAATTTTTCACCAAAATTATTGAGTAAGAAGAAAATGACAAAGAAGCCAATAGCGGATACCATTGGGGTGCCTAAGCCACCTTTGCGAATAATTGAACCCAGAGGCGCACCAATTAAAAATAACACAATACAAGCAAAGGAAAGGGTAAACTTCCTATGCCATTCAATGGCGTGCATGGTACTTGCATGTTCTTTTTCATTATAGATAGTAACTAGGCTGCCTAAATTATTTTGCAATGAAGAAAATAAATAACCAACCGAATTAACGACATTCATTTGTTCAGCATTTGGAATAATAGCATCAAAGTTTTTTACTGGAATGACCTTTGTTGAATTAAACAAGGCAGCACTATCTTTAAACAACATAAACCTTAAATAAGGGTAAATTTCTATACTTGCTTTCTTTATAAAAAAACTATCCATAGTCTGAATAGAATCTATAGCATGCTCAAGCTGCCTAACACTTAGCATTTTCGGATCATAAATAACATCCGTCGTCTTATTCATTTGAAAAGTTTTTAAATCAAAAACTTTCTTATACTCCTTAAAATTAAGTCTTGTAAATTCTGTGTTGGTTGTGGCTCTATATCCTTTTTCTTGATAACGCCATCCGTTGTAAAGGATAAATTCCAAGAATTTCTTATCAGGTGTAACACGCATCACACCTGACTTTGCCATGATCATGTTGTCTTGTAACCCAAATCTTTTTTCAAAAATTACAATATCTCTGATAACACTATCGTTGGATTCTTTTTTACCCAGTTTAATAATATAGCCATCTATTTTATCATAAAATACCCCCTCTTTCAAATCGATTGCTGGCTTAGATACAATGATTTCGTATTTCAGTGTGGTCAACTTCATCTGTGAAATAGGAATAATATTATTAGCCAACAAAAAAGCTACGCCTGCCAGAAATAATGCAAAAATAAAAAGAGGACGCATGAAACGAACTAGTGGAATGCCGGCAGACTTAATAGCGATCAATTCAAAGCTTTCGCCAAGATTTCCAAAAGTCATAATAGACGAGAATAATAAAGCAAGTGGTATAGCTGTAGTCAACATACTTACAGACACCAACGCTACTAGCTTTAAAATGATAAAGGTATCTAGCCCTTTACCGACAAGGTCATCAATGTAAAGCCAAAAAAATTGCATGGTCAGCACGAAAATCGAAATTGTCAATGCGGCCAGAAAGGGACCAATGAATGCCCTGAGAATTAGTATGTCTAATTTTTTGAACAAAATAGTAGTACTAGCTACCTATTCTATGAAATAGCTCTTTAATTTGGTAACCCCAAAGTTGACTTTGGTCTTTGATTTCATTTTTTTCTGCAAAATCCTTGATAATCAACACAGTTTGGTTTGAAATTTCTGTTTTTTCTATACAAAATTCAAAATATTCGTTTTTTTCGCCGTGTAACCATCTAAAGCGAATGAATTTATTCTCCTCCTGGTCTAAAATTTCAGCTTTGTCTGGAGTGCCACCATTCCAAGAGAAGCTAAAAACATTCTCCCATTCGTCAACCCTATCGGCAAACCACTCTTGTAAACCAGACGCAGTGGAAAGGAATTCAAATAAAATTGCTGGAGAACATCTAACTGGGAACTCTAATGTAAATAATTGTTTCTTACTCATAATATCAATCTACCCAAAATTGGGATCGTTAGATGCAATAATATTAAATAAATGCTTGGTTCCAAGTATTTTTAGCACTTAATTCGTTAACAAAGTGTAAAGACTTTTACAAATAGATGTTAATTAGGTATAATTATATTGATAATCAGTGTTTTAGGTCTATTTTTTGATTTATTTTCTACTTCCTATTTTCTTATCAAATCTACTAAAAGACCTGATTTTCACTCAGTTTGAAGACTTATCTTTGCAACCTACAAAGACTGTTATATGTTCAATGCACTTAGTGAAAAATTAGAATCAGCGTTTAAACATCTAAAAGGCCAATCCCGCATCAATGATTTGAATGTGGCCAATACCCTTAAGGATATCAGAAAAGCATTGTTAGATGCCGACGTCAACTTTAAAATAGCAAAAGAATTTACGGATAGCATCAAACAAAAAGCGGTTGGCGAAAAAGTAATCAATGCGATTAGTCCTGGACAATTGATGGTCAAAATTGTACAAGACGAACTGACTGCATTAATGGGTTCTGAAGCAAGTTTATTGGACACTTCAAAAAATCCAACGATCATTTTAGTAGCAGGTTTACAGGGTAGTGGAAAGACTACTTTTTCTGGAAAATTAGCTACCTATTTAAAAGCGCAAAAAAAATCTCCATTATTAGTTGCAGCAGATATTTATCGACCAGCAGCGATGGATCAATTGACCGTATTAGCAGAACAAATCGGGGTAGATATTTTTGTAGAGCGTGAAAATAAAGATGCAGTTTCAATTGCTCAAAATGCGATTGCTTATGCAAAACAAAACAATAAAAATGTAATCATTATAGATACTGCAGGTCGTTTGGCAGTAGACGAAGTGATGATGAATGAAGTGGCAAATATTAAATCTGCTATTCAGCCTCAAGAGATTTTATTTGTAGTGGACTCCATGACAGGACAGGATGCAGTCAATACAGCAAAGGCTTTCAACGATCGTTTAGACTTTACAGGCGTAGTATTAACTAAACTTGATGGCGATACAAGAGGTGGTGCGGCTTTGTCAATTAAGTATACGGTGAACAAGCCTATAAAGTTCATGAGTAGTGGAGAGAAGATGGATACATTAGATGTATTTTATCCAGAGAGAATGGCCCAAAGAATTTTAGGAATGGGTGATATTACTTCTTTGGTAGAAAAAGCACAAGCCCAATTTGACGAAGTAGAGGCAAAAAAATTAGAGAAAAAAATTAGAAAAAATCAATTTGATTTTGATGATTTTTTAACCCAGATTCAGCAGATCAAAAAAATGGGTAACCTAAAAGATTTAATGGGGATGATCCCAGGAGTTGGCAAGAGCCTTAAAGATGTAGATATCAAAGAAGATGCTTTTAAAGGAGTGGAGGCGATTATTCAATCCATGACTTTGATTGAAAGAAGAAACCCAGATGTCTTGACGCCTAGTAGAAAAGCAAGAATTGCCAAAGGTGCGGGCAAAGACATTGCCGAAATAAATGCTTTTATTAAACAGTTTGATCAGATGAAGCAAATGATGAAGATGATGAATGGTCAAATGATGGGTGGAGCATTGGGGGGTAAAATGCCAGGTTTGAAACGGTAATCAATATTTAACTCGTTGATTAGCAGCTTAATTATATACAATTGACCAATTTTCTTGTCTGTTTGCTCTTGGAGTGTTACCTTTACACCCATTAACCCTATTTGTTAACGCCTATAAATTTCTATTTAAAATGGCAGTAAAAATGAGACTACAGCGTCATGGTAGTAAAAAAAGGCCTTTCTACTTTATCGTAGTGGCTGACGGACGCGCACCAAGAGATGGTAAATTCATCGAGAAAATTGGTACTTACAATCCTTTAACAGTTCCAGCGACAATCAATTTAGATCGTCAAAAGTCTTTAGAGTGGTTAAACAAAGGTGCTCAACCTACTGACACCGTTCGCAGAATTTTATCTTTCAAAGGAGTACTTTATTTAAAACACTTATTACGTGGTGTTAAATTAGGTTTATTTGATGATGCAACTGCAATGACTAAGTTTGAAGCTTGGTATGCACAACATGAAACATCAATTGCTTCTAAAACAGATGCACACAAAAAAGCACAAGCTGCTAAAAAAGTGTATGTACCTGTAGTTAAGAAAGTAGCTGAACCAGTTGCTGAGCCTGTTGCTGAAGTAGCAGTAGAAGAAGCACCTGCTGAAGTTGAAGCACCAGCTGCTGAAGCGGCTGCTGACGAAACACCAGCTGCAGAGTAATTTGCAACTTAAGTAAGATTAAATAGCATTCAAACCTCCCGAAATTCGGGAGGTTTTTTTTATCGCCCAATCATTTAGTAGATTTGTATATGAGTGAATATATCCATATTGGAAAAATTGTAGCAGCACATGGTCTTGCAGGTCAAATTATTTTAGAACATGCATTGGGTACGCCCATTCATTTTAAAGGTATTGATGCTATTTTTATCGAAAAAAATGCAGCTAGTTTTATTCCTTACTTTATTCAATCAGCATCCGCCAAAACAGACAGTTTAACGCATTTGCAAGTAGAAGGAATTACTACAAGAGAAGCTTGCAGTATTTTGATTGGGAAAAAAGTTTGGTTGCCTCAAGCCGAGTTTCAATTGTTGGTAGATAAAAGTTCACCACTTTCTTTATTAGGGTATATGGTGGTTGAAAAAGGAATTGAATTAGGTAAGATAGAGGAAGTAATTGAGCAGCCACATCAGTTAATGGTCAGTATTTTATACCAAGGTAATGAAGCCTATATACCATTGCATGAGGAAAGTCTAAAAGGGGTGGACCATGCAAAGAAGCAAGTCAATGTGGTTTTGCCTGACGGCTTATTAGATTTATATACAGAAGCAGACGAGGCTTAATTTAACTATTCCACTTATCAAGCTGCTTGATAGTTGCAGCTAAGTCCTTAGGGAGTGGTGCTTCAAATGCATACTCCTTTTCATTAAATACGAGCTTTAATGTATGCGCATGTAACGCGTGCCTTGCCAAAAGTGGTCTTTCTTCGTCTTCTGATTTACTAAGTTTGAAATTCTTTTTTTTGATACTAGATAATAGTAGTTTTTCGCCATCTCCATAAATTTCATCTGCTACAATTGGGTGTCCAATTTGTTTTGCATGTACCCTGATTTGGTGCGTTCTTCCTGTATGAATTTGAAAGGACACCAAAGCGTAGCGTTTGTAGTAGGTTACTACTTCATAGGTGGTTAAGGCAGACTTTCCTTTTACATGAATATACATTTGTCCTTTTTTGACAGGGTGCTCCATGATAGCTGCATCAATTGTACCACTTGCTTCTGGTCTGCCCAGTACCAACCCGAGGTATTTTTTTTCGATTGTCCTACCCTCGAATAACATACTTAATTCCTTGTGCGCTATTGCATTTTTTGCAAAAACAATAAGTCCACTTGTTGCTTGATCAAGACGATGCACAGTAAAAATAGTGCCATATTTATCTAGCAACAATGACTTAATAGAAAGCTCTTTTCCAAAACGATCTGGAATACTTAACACGCCAGCTGGCTTGTTAATGACAATCATGTCTTGGTCCTCGAATAGTATATCTAACATCCCTTACTTACTTGCTTTTCTTGTAAATGACTTATTTAAGAATTTAAGTGTTCTTACTTCTTTTTCTGCTAAGAAACGCCACTTACCTCTATCTACATTTTTTTTAGTTAAGTTGGCAAACATCACTCTATCCAAATGCCTTACATCATAGCCAAGATGCTCAAAAATTCTTCTCACGATTCTGTTTCTTCCACTATGAATTTCAATACCAATTACATTTTTAGAAGTATTGGATAAATAACTCACTGCATCAGCAGCAATAAATCCATCTTCTAATTCCATGCCCGTTGCAATTGCTTCCATGTCTGCTTTTGTCACAGGCTTGTCTAGTGTTACCTCGTAGATTTTTTTAATTTCATAAGAAGGGTGGGTTAGCTTTTGAGCTAGATCACCATCGTTTGTTAAAATTAAAACACCTGTTGTGTTTCTGTCTAAACGACCAACAGGAAACATTCTTTGAGTAGTTGCGTTTTTGATAATATCTAATACAGTCTTTCTGCCTTCTGGGTCATTGGCAGTACAGATATAATCCTTTGGCTTATTCA
>CAZAOF010000082.1:0-6503 GCA_964486665.1 uncultured Sediminibacterium sp. | reverse complement strand
ATGGCTCTTTTGATGATGCTAGGGATATTTTCCAGGAGGCAATGATCACTTTGTATGAAAAAGTGCAATTAGACCATTTTGCCCTCACCTGCCAAATAAAAACCTATCTATTCTCTATCTGTAAAAACCTTTGGTTGAAAAGGCTACAACAAATGGGAAAATATAGTGCCCCCCTTAGCACCCAGGAGGAAACCATTTCTGTAGAAGATGATTTGGGTGAGTTCGAAAAGAAAGATGCTGCTTTTGCGATAATGGACCGAGCCTTGAATAGTCTTGGCGAACCATGTAAAAGTTTGTTGGAAGGGTATTATTTGAATAAGAAAGGAATGCAGGAACTAGCAAGTCAGTTTGGTTACACCAATGCAGACAATGCCAAGAACCAAAAATATAAATGTTTAATGCGCTTGAAAAAACTATTTTTTGCGCAATACAATATAGGAGAATAACAATATGGACGATATTCAATTACAGGAAGCAATAGAACGATATTTAACAGGCGAGATGTCTGTTGAAGAGCGAACTCAATTTGAGGCTATCCGTAAGAGTACGCCTGAGATTGACCAAATGGTTGTAGAGCATGATATGTTTTTAAGAGAGATGGAAGTATATGTGAATAGAAAGAATTTCTCTAAATTAAGCAACCAGGTATTCAATCAATTGTTAGATGCTGGCACTTGGGCTCCTGCAGAAGCGCAAACTACCTCTTTTAAAGTGATTCAACTTTGGAGTAAGTACAAAAAAGTGACTGCAATTGCAGCATCTGTGGGCGGATTCATTGCCTTATTCACTTCTGCCATGATGCTTTTCTTTTTCCCTAGCATTAGCGGTAACCAGATTTTAGAATTAAGTAAAGCAGTGGAGAAAATTGAACAAAATCAAAAAGTTCAAGGTCATATTTTAAATGAGGTAAAAACAAAAGTACCTGAAAACGCAAAATTAATTAGTGGTGGATCTGGCTTCTTAATTGACACGAAGGGTTTTGTGATCACCAATGCACACGTATTAAAGGGAGATGGAGCTATTGTGGTAAATAGTTTAGGTCAAGAATTCAAAGCCACCATCATATACAGTGATAAAAACGCTGACCTAGCACTATTAAAAATTGAAGATGCTGATTATAAACAATCAAAAGCGTTGCCCTTTACTATTCGTAAAAAAAGAACTGAGCTTGGCGAGGACCTCTTTACATTAGGCTTTCCAAGAAACGATAATGATATTGTATATGGCAGAGGTTATTTAAGTGCTCAGACAGGATTCAATGGTGATAGCAATACTTATCAAATTCAGATTAGCGCGAATCCTGGGTACTCTGGTGCACCAGTATTTAATGATAAAAATGAGCTTATTGGTATTATTAGTAGTAGACAAAAACAAGCAGAAGGTGTTGCCTTTGCGATTAAGTCTGATAAACTTTTTGATTTAGTTGAAACCTTGAAGAACAACGAACTTACCAAAGGGTATCATGTAAAATTGAATAAGCAAAAAGTTAAAGGATCAAAGGACCGTAAAGCACAGATCAATAACTACAAGAATTATATCTACAGCGTTCGTTCTTTTGACTAGTCAAAAATCTATTCGTTACTCCAAAGATTGGTTGGATATACTTTTGCATCAATCAATGCGTCAATACTAGCTTTTACACCAGGAGCATCTTCTTTATAAGTTACCCCAAACCATTTTGCATTGGTAGGAATTACTTTTACAGCACCTAAATTCAATTCCTTAAATCTACCTGCTACAAAAGGGATGTAAAATTCAGATTTTAACGCCTGGCCTTCTCTAGCTAAGAATAATTTAAATTCGGACGCACACAAGTCTATAAATCCAGGAGCGAAACACATAAAATTCATACTCACTCTAGTATCTTCTTTAAGTGGTGTTTCGACGCCGTCTTCTTCAAACACAATCCCGTCCCCCTCTTTTCTGTAAATTTTGGTACGCTCGTTAATCGTTGTTAAATAACCTGCATCATCTAAACTACATACACCTCTACTCACAGTTCCGTTTTCACTTAATGTATTAGCAAGTTCATACCCAAGGATGCAATATTCTTTTTCAGAACAAGTTGTTGTCAAAAAGGTGAATGCCTCTTCAAATGCTGCCTGTCCATAATAATCGTCTGCATTAATGACTGCAAAAGGCTCGTTCACCACACCCTTGGTACACAATAAGGCGTGTGCAGTACCCCAAGGCTTGATTCTTTCTGCTGGTATCGAAAATCCTTCTGTGTACTTATCTATAGACTGGAACACATAAGCTACTTCAATTTTACCTTTTAACTTAGGTTCAATTACTGCTTTAAAAGCTTCCGCAAAATCTGCTCTAATAATAAAAACTACTTTGCCAAAACCGGCTCTAATAGCATCATATATCGAATACTCCATGATTGTTTCTCCACTTGGTCCAAAGCCTTCTGTTTGCTTCATGCTGCCATATCTACTTGCCATCCCCGCTGCTAAAATCACTAATGTTGGTGCACTCATTTTTACTTTTTTTAATTGTAATTTCACGATCCATTACATGGGCCAAATTTAGTTGATTTATTTTAAATATAAAATTTTGCATATAACACCATATAAACAAGCCCTGCATTCTTTGAGCCTTCAACATAGCGTTACTATTTTAAGGCTTGATGTAATGCACCCTGTGGTGAGTGGTAATAAATTTTTTAAACTTAGGTTTTACATTGACGAAGCAAAGGCGAAGACCGCATCCACTGTAGCTAGTTTTGGTGGCCCTTATTCCAACCATATTGTTGCATTGGCCTATACAGCAAAAGAAGCTGGCTTAAAAAGCATAGGTTATATTAGAACAAACGAAGATGAACCCATGACTGCTAGCTTAGCTGAAGCCAAGTCCTATGGCATGGATTTAGTATATCTAGGAAGGGCCGAATTCCAAAAAAAGAAAGAAGCTATTTTATCTGAAGGTAAAAATAATGCAAATTGTTATTTTGTAGACGAAGGTGGATATGGACACTTGGGTGCAAAAGGAGCTGCAACAATTTTAACCGACCATACAACCGAACAGTACGATTATATTATTGCCGCAGTGGGCACGGGTACTATGCTTGCAGGATGTATTAACGCCGCTCAACCACATCAAAAAATTATTGGCATACCTGTATTAAAAAATGAAGGGACTATTTATGCTGAGATCAATGCATTGTTAGTTGATTCAAATAAGGCGTATACTTTATTACATCAATTTCATCAAGGAGGTTATGCAAAAACAAATCCTGCTATGATTGAATTCATGAATGCTTTTTGGGAAAAAGAAAAAATACCAACTGACATCGTTTATACGAGTAAATTACTCTTTGCAGTAGATAGCTTGATCAAAGAAAATTATTTTGAAAAAGGCGCGTCTATCTTAGTGATACATAGCGGGGGTTTGCAAGGAAATAGATCTTTACCAATTGGTACGCTGAAATTTTAAATACTCATTTAAAATTCAACTTTAAGTAAATTATAAAAAATGATTTAATTAAATCAATTCGCAATCAAAGATGACTTCAAAATGCTTTTTAATTTTTTGCTTCACTTCTTCATAATCCAATTTTTTGCCCAATTCTTTTTCTAAAGAAGTCACCGTCTTCCCTTGAATGCCACAGGGTACAATAAATTCAAAATGGGACAAGTCCGTATTAACATTCAATGCGAATCCATGCATCGTGATCCATCGACTGCACTTGATTCCCATGGCACAAATTTTTCTTGCCACAAAAGGATCATGCGGATCTAACCAAACACCAGTTTCTCCTGCACTTCTTTCTCCTTTTAGTCCATATTCAGCCAATACTTGAATAATCACTTCCTCCAAGCTCCTTAAATACCAACCCAGATCTGGCTTAAACTTGTCTAAGTCTATAATCGGATAACCCACTACTTGTTGCAAACCATGGTAGGTAATATCCCCGCCCCTATTGATGTGATAGAATTCGATGCCTAGTGCTTTTAATTGTTCGTCAGAAACCAAAACATTCGCTCTATTGCCGTTCTTTCCCAATGTAAAAACTGGCTGATGTTCTACCAAAATCAATCGATGTTGGGTAGCTGCCTCATATGCTTCCTTCCCTTGGGTTCTAGCTTCTGCCTTGAGCGCCACACTTTCTTTTAAAAGCTGCTCTTGGTAATCCCAAGTTGGCTGGTAAGACCTAATTCCCAAATCTTCATAAATTACTTGTTGGCGCATAGAACAAAGTTACAAACTAAGCGGCAATAACTTACTTTTGCATCATGTCAACAGAAGAGAAAGCGAAGCTTTCGATGGTGAATCAAGATTCATTATCGGATCATACGAAAAACGAGGAGCTACAAGTAGAGAGCGAAGATGTATATGAGAAACTAACCTTTATGGTAGATAAGGGTCAGGAACCTATGCGCATTGATAAATGGGTTCAAATGAGGATTGAGGGCCTAACAAGAAGCAAATTACAAAATGGTATTGAAGGTGGCTTTTTAACGGTGAATGGCAAAGTGGTTAAAAGTAATTACCGAACACGTCCTGGAGACGAAGTGGTTTACTTGAGTTACGTAAACCCTGATTATACAGAATTAAAGCCAGAAGAAATGGCTTTGGATATTGTCTACGAAGACGACGCCTTGATGGTCATTAATAAGCCATCTAATATGGTTGTTCATCCAGGTATTGGCAATTATACTGGCACTTTATTAAATGGTGTGGCTTTTCATTTATTGAAACAGAACCCTAATTTAAACGAGGAAGTATTGCCGAGATTTGGTTTAGTGCACCGTATAGATAAAAATACAACAGGGCTTATTGTATTAGCCAAGACGCCAGAAGCAGCTAGTCATTTAGCGAAACAGTTTTTCAACCATACTGTTGAACGTAAATATGTGGCCTTAGTTTGGGGTAATATGGAAGAAGATGAAGGCACTGTAAATGCGCATATTGCACGTCATAAAACTTTCCGTAAAATGTTTGACGCCTACCCAGAGGGTGAAGTGGGTAAGCATGCTATTACCCATTATAAAGTAATAGAACGCTACAACTATACCACCTTAGTGTCTTGCGTATTGGAGACAGGAAGAACGCATCAGATCCGCGTTCACATGAAGCATATTGGACATACCTTATTTAATGACAATGAATATGGTGGAGATCGAATTTTAAAGGGCACGATCTACACTAAATACAAACAATTCGTAGACAATTGTTTCGAGGCTTGTCCAAGATGTGCATTGCATGCAGCTACGCTAGGATTTATACATCCAACCACAGAAGCTATGATGCGTTTTGATAGCCCTCTACCTTCTGATATGGAAGCAGCTATCACCAAATGGAAAAACTATAAAGCTGCAGCGCATACTTAGTCCATTTCAAATGAGCGATGAAGATGAACGAATTATTAAAATATCGACCTAAAAAAGCCGCCTCAATTTAGAGGCGGCTTTTTAATTTAAATTATTATCTAAGCTTGTATAGGTAGCTTATTTTTTATTCTGACTAGCAGCCATTGGAGATAAGCCCATTGACTGACCTCTCGCCATTCCTTTAGATTTGAATAAAGCAAACTTACTTGGTGCAGCCACATTTGGCCACTTGTTATTACTCTCGTCAATATCAGCAGTCTCACGCATTGGATCTAATTGAATAGATACCGCTTTCTTACTTGTCAAGAATACCTTTGTTACTTTATTTTCATTCTTTCTCCAGATTTGTGCTGGTAAACGCTGTGTTTCTTTAGTACCGTCTTCGAAAGTGAATTCAAGAATAATTGGCATCACTAATCCGCCTTTATTCAAGAAGCTTACTTCATATAAATTTGCATTCGCATATTTTGTTTTCTCCGCATCTGTTAATGCTTCTGGAGCAAACATAGTCATTGCTGGCTGCTTCGTTACTGAATCATATGGTTCTAACCCTCTGTCATATCTCCAATAGAAATCACGTAAAGTAGTATCCACATCGGTTAAGAATACAATTGATTTATCGTTTCTGTTTCTGATTTTTGAAATGTCTTCGAAGCTATTCACTTCTGGTTTTGCCAATCCTCTAGCAGGCATTGTTCTTGCAGCAGGTGCAACAGCATTTGGATCAAATACTGCGTACTTTACCGTATCAATCGCAATATCAACAGGGTCGATGCTATAGAACCAACCTCTCCAGAACCAATCTAAATCTTCTGCACTAGCATCTTCAATTGTTCTAAATAAATCTGCAGGTGTTGGGTGTTTAAAAGCCCATCTTCTTGCATATTCTTTAAATGAATAATCGAATAATTCACGACCCATAATCGTTTCACGTAAAATATTTAATCCAGTTGCTGGCTTCGCATAAGCGTTTGGACCAAACTGAATAATGTTTTCACTATTTGTCATAATAGGCTCTAACATATCCTTTGGCAATTTCATATAATCTGCAATTGCAAATGCAGGTCCACGACGACTAGGGAATTTATTATCATACAATTCTTCTGTCAAGTATTCTACATAAGTATTTAAGCCTTCATCCATCCAAGACCATTGACGCTCGTCGCT
>CAZAOF010000081.1:0-7017 GCA_964486665.1 uncultured Sediminibacterium sp. | reverse complement strand
ACCTATCTTCAACAAAAAGACAGTTACAATTACAATAGTTTAGGCGCATCTGGTGCAGTATCAGCTGTTGTATTTGCAGGTATCTTTTTAATGCCAACTATACAAATTGGATTTTTTATTATACCTCCTATTATTCCTGGTTTTATTTTTGGCCCAATCTATTTAGGCATTACTGCTTATTTAGCAAAGCAAGGCCATGGCGGAATCAATCATAGCGCCCACCTTTGGGGATCATTGTATGGTGTGGTATTCTTGATTATAGCAGCTTTCTTTATCGCACAGTTCAATGTAGTAGCTAGCTTTATAGAGCAGATTAGGCTTTACTTAGGAATGTAATTTTTAGTACACGCTTTGTATGAGGAGTGATTTTAAAGCGATCATCAATTCTATGGCCCACTACCCATACAATTTTGCTGTCTGAACAAAAAACTGTTGTCTTAGCCTTAATTGCAGGGCTTAACTTCAAGCTGCCTAGAAAATGATTGAGTTTCTTCTTTTTACGCATCCCCAAAGGATAAAAATAATCTGTTGCCACCCAAGATCTATTTAACAAAGGCCAGCTCAATTCAGCTGCATCTAAATAGGCAATATTTGAGCTAGTATCCACTTTTAATCCTTCCAAATGATCAATCCAGTCTAATTGGAATTTGCCAAATTGGGTATCTAATAGTGTTTGATCTTTTGCAATAGTAGCATAGACCCTGTCTTCTTGATTGGGCACAATTTGAATTTGATTATCCCATTTGATCAACCGATGCGAAGTAGAAGCAATATAAGCACCCTTGTTTGCAGAGGCTATCTTATGTATCTCCGCTAATTGAGTGGATTTAAATCCATATGCTTTAACCAATCCCCAAATATAAGTGGCATTGCCTTTAAGGCTGTTCCATTTATTTAGCTCAATAGTTGGAATGCCTTTAGGGAAACTGATACTTTTTTTCCAAAATGTAGCTACTGCATTTTCAACAATTTCTTCTGCTTCTTTTAATCTGGAAATGGTATCTAATACTTGTTTACTTACATTAGGATAGATAGTTTCCATCTGTGGAATGAGTTGATTGCGAATTAAATTCCTGGTATAATCATTCTTTTCGTTAGAACTATCTTCTACAAAAGCTAACTCATTTAATTTCGCAAAATCTTTAATACTCGCTTTGCTAAAAGGCAATAAGGGCCTAATTAAATCAATATGGTCTGTGGCTGATGGGTCTTGCTGATGCTTTCTCATTGCAGGAATCCCAGTAAGTCCATGCAATCCGGTACCCCTGAAAAACTGCATCAATACTGTTTCTACCTGGTCGTCTGCATGATGCGCCGTTAATAAAACTATTTTAGCTTTAGAAGTAGAACTTAAATCGTTGACAAGCGCTTCAAACCAGGCGTAACGTATTTCCCTAGCTGCTTGTTGAATACCCATTTTATATTGTTCCGAAAAAGCTAAAGTATCAAATCGCTTAGTCAAAAAAGGCATACCCAATTTTGATGCGTATGCTTGAACAAAAGCTTCGTCTCTATTACTCTCCTCTCCTCTTAATTGAAAATTAGCATGCGCAATAGAACAGCTAGCACCCATCTGTTGCATCAATGACGCTAAAACAATACTATCTACTCCACCACTTACTGCAATTAAAAAATGAGTATCTCCTACTGCTATACTTGGAAAAGTAGTAGCCCAATGGCTTTTAAATTGTTCCAAGTCAAGTAACATAATAGGTAATTAAATTATTTTTTTTGTTCCTTCGCCCAGGCATCTTTAAGGGTAACTGTTCTATTGAAAACCAGTTTGTCTTTTGTACTTGTGGTATCCTGATAAAAATAACCTTTTCGTAAAAACTGGAAACGGTCTTCTAGGGCATCATTTAATAATGCAGGCTCTCCCCATGCAGTTGTTACCGTATGTAAAGAATGTGGGTTGATATAGGATTTAAAATCACCTTCTGCATTACTTGGATCTTCTACATTGAATAAACGATCATACTCATTTAATTCAACAGGAATGGCATGCTTAGCGCTTACCCAATGTAACGTGCCTTTTACATGAATGCCAGAAGTATCTGAACCAGATTTTGATTCAGGGAAATATTTGGCATACACTGTTGTTACATTACCTGCTTCATCTTTATCAAAACCTTCACACGCTATAATATAAGCACTTTTTAATCTAACAGACAAGCCTGGCCCTAATCTAAAGTATTTTTTAGTTGGCTCTTCCATGAAGTCGTCTTTTTGTATCCATAATTCTTTACTAAAGGGTACAGGCCTTGTTCCTCCATTTGGATCCTCTGGATTATTCTCAGAATGCAAAATTTCTTCGTCTTGCTCAAAGTTGGTGATGATCAATTTAATTGGATCAGTTACCACCATTCTTCTTAAAGCAATTTTATTCAAGTGCTCTCGAACACAAAATTCTAACAAACTAAAGTCAATAATATTTTCTCTTTTGGCAATGCCAATTCGATCACAAAAGTCACGGATACTTTCTGCAGTATAACCTCGTCTGCGCATACCACTAATCGTTGGCATTCTTGGATCATCCCAGCTTTGAACATGTCCCTCTTGCACCAATTGCAATAGTTTACGTTTACTCATCACTGTATAAGTCATATTCAAACGTGCGAACTCGTATTGATGTGATGGAAAAATACCTAATTGCTCAATGCACCAATCATATAAAGCTCTGTGTGGGATAAACTCTAGTGTACAAATTGAGTGTGTTATATTTTCAATAGAATCACTTTGTCCATGTGCAAAATCATACATTGGATAGATGCACCATTTGTCCCCCGTGCGGTGATGATGCGCTTTTTTGATTCTATATAAAAGCGGATCGCGCATGTGCATATTTGGACTCGCTAAATCTATTTTAGCACGTAATACTTTTTCTCCATCATTAAATTGTCCAGCTTTCATTGCAGCAAACAATTCCAAATTTTCGGCTATGCTTCTATTTCTGAATGCATTACCAGTTCCTGGTACAGTAGGTGTACCTTTTTGTTGCGCAATTTCTTCTGCAGTGCTATCGTCTACATAAGCCAAACCTTTTTCAATTAATTGTACAGCAAAAGCATACAATTGATCAAAATAATCGGACGCATAGCATTCTTTGATCCAGCTAAAACCTAGCCATTTTAAGTCTGCTTTAATGCTCTCTACGTATTCTGTATCTTCTGTGACTGGATTGGTATCATCAAATCTCAAATTGGTAGCTCCTCCAAAAGTATTAGCTAAACCAAAGTTCAAACATATACTTTTTGCATGTCCTATGTGTAAATAGCCATTGGGCTCTGGAGGGAACCTAGTTAAAATACTTTTATGCTTTCCAGTAGCTAGGTCCTGAGAGATAATTTCTTCTATAAAATTTAAACTTTTTTCGTCGCTCATATGGTAATGTCTATTCAGGTAAAGGTACAAAAACCTGCCTCAAAAACCTACCCCAATTTAGTTGGACTTAAGAGCCCTTTGCGCCGTATATTTTTTGTACTTCCATGACCAACTTTTCAATTTCTTGGTCATCTCCGTTGGGGCTGTAAGGCTGTTTTAAGCTGCTTCCAAAAACAAAAGCAACAGTCTGCCATAATCCTGCATTCACACCCCCTTTATATTCTTTGATCAATTGATAGCAATTATTACCCGTTTCCCTATTGATTAATTTCATTAACACTTTACCTTGGTATACAGATAAATTAGTCACTTTGTCTGCAAAGTCTCTTTTTAATTCCTTCTCTCTAGACTTTATTATTTGCTTTCTGAGCTTTTCGTCCTGTACATTGGCCAATTGTGCATTCACTGACTTAATTACTTTGCTGGCGGTCCTTGCATATGGATAAGTGACATAGACTGCATTACGCAACCTCGTCCAATTTTTCCAATAATTTTTTAAAGCATTTGTTTGTATAGCAGAAACCAAAACAGTCGGTAACCAAGATTGAGGTATCGTATCTCCCTCAGGGGTGATAAAAGCTTCCACTCTTAAAGTATCATAACTGCCTGTTTGAGCAAACACTTGCTTAGACAAACTAGTTGTGATGAAAAAAAGTAGTATGGCACAGGTAACTCTCATATACATTGATACATGAATATACAAAAAGTAACCTAATTGATATTACACCTTAATCAATAATTCCTATTTTCTCAATCGATAATAAGCCCCCATCATGAAACCAATAGTAGTGACAATCACACCCAACCATAATAAATTAATCCAAGGGAACTCATATACTTTCAAAGTGATCAAATTGGTTAAAGAAGTGGACTCCTTGATACCTATCTCTAAAATACCTTTTTCCTGATCTACTACTTTATTGAAACTAAGCACTAGATTTTGTGCTTTGACTGTGTCCACTTTTGAGGTCAAGTTTAGGCCCTCTAACAAGATACCTGGCGTTGATTCGTATTGTAAGCCTTCTTTAGATACTACTTTTAATTGCAATCTAAGTTCATTCACCCCTGCAGGTCGGTCACCCGGAGGATTCACTTTTACTTGCTCTAATTTAATATACCCGTTGCTATAAAATATGGAATCTCCTACCGCAATCTTATTCGGCGTAAAACTGGTCGTATCTTCCTCAGTATGGTCTTGAAAAGAGGTGACATAAACAAAGATATCTTTGTGAATATAATGTTTAGCTGCAGGATTTGCAGAGAAACCTTCCATACCCTTGTTGTTTTTTAACACGTCAGGATATAATTTAAAAGTCTCCCCTGTTTTCTTTTCTTTAAAGCTCAATTCAAAATACCTTTTATCTAAATCATCAAACGTGTCTCTTAAATAAGTCACATTGTACTTGCCCATATCCGTCTCTATGGTTTCAAATAAAGTAAGGTTCTCTCTAGGATCTCCCACAGGATTATTTTTCTGCGTTGTATCCACCCTTAAAGGACTTATACCAGTTGTGTTGTAGCTTAAAGTTGTTTTATTAGCAGAGGAAATAAAAATACCAGCTAAGACCAATCCAAATCCAATATGTCCAACAGAAGCACTAGCTGATTTTAGTTTTCCTTTTAATACAACAGACCAGTAACTAATATTACCAACAATGGCAAAAACAGCAGCAACGATCCCAATGTAAATGGCCCCTAAAAACCCTGCCCCTTTATCATCATAGGCAACTCCAACAAAAACAAAAATGATCGTACTGATTATTGCAGTAATAATCAATGGCCAAATTAATTGCTTTTTAAAATAAGCCATTGGCGTTGTCTTGAACTTTAAAAACTGTCCAATTGCAGTTAAGGTACCAATGATAATAGCTACAAATATCTGCACTTGATTGTGTGCAAATTCAGGATCTTCTGGAGGTGCTATTTGTGTTCCAAAAATTTTATTGAAAACAGGTGTAGATGTTTTAAGAATAATGACTACTGCAGAAAGCACTAATACCAATGAGCCAATCAACATCCAAAATTCTCTACTATCAATCGCATCTTCTTTTGTTGGCTCCTTCATTGCTTTGTATCGTACAAAATATAAAACAAAGAATGGGATCACAAAAATGAACAAGAAAAATAATAACTGACCGTTCATGCCCAAATCAGTAAATGCATGCACAGAAGTATCACCTAAAATACCACTTCGAGTTAAGAATGTAGAGTAGACAATTAACAAGAAACTAATTCCTATGAATAAATAAGTTGCTTTTAAACTTGCACCTGTTTTAGTGTAAATCATGGAAGTATGGATGCCTGCAACCAAAGTCAACCAAGGCACTAAAGATGCATTCTCTACCGGATCCCAAGCCCAGTATCCGCCAAAAGTTAAACTCTCATAAGCCCAAGCAGCACCCATCATAATCCCTAATCCTAAAATACCTGCGGAAAAATTGGCCCATGGCAAAGCTGGCTTAACCCAATCATGCTCTTTTTTTAATAGCCCAGCAACAGCAAAGGCAAAAGGAACAATCGTGGTGGCAAATCCTAAAAATAAAATAGGCGGATGTATCACCATCCAATAATTCTGTAATAAAGTATTTAATCCAGTACCGTCTTTTAATAATTGTAAATAATCTGGTCTAGATAAAATTGGCCATGTCATTTCTTGTCTCAATAATATAAAAGGACTAGACCCAATCTTATAATCAAAAATGTAAACACCTATTACCATTGAAGCAAGTAAGACCTGAGCAAAGCTTATCACCATCATCACTCCAGCTTCATGCACTTTAGCTTTCTTAATTAAAATCAATCCTAACACAGCATGCCAGAAACTCCATAGTAAGAAACTTCCCTCTTGCCCTTCCCAGAAACAGCTTAATAAATATTCAAATGGCAAATTCTTGTCGCTATGAGTGTAAGCGTATTTGTACTCAAATAAATGATTATAAATTACATAAAATAGGACTACAAAACTGCCAATTACCGTTAATGCTTCAATCACGAAAGCGGTTCTAGCTAATTTTTTCCAATTTGTTTCTACTGTTAATTCCTTAGCATAAAATGCTTTGGCAAAAGAAAAAGTAGCTACCAAAGAAGCTACAAAAGAAAGTATCGATAAAAAATAACCTACCTGTCCCGGTAACAAATGTTCCCCGATAAATTGAGTTGGCTGCATGTAATTGTTTTGATTAGTTTGTGATAGTAACCGGTTGTTCTTTCATCGCGTCAGGATTGTCCTTGTATTTTGAAGGGCATTTCATCACAATGGAACTGCATTCAAATGCGTCACCTTGTACGCGCCCTTTTAATACCAATCGCTCCGATTTTTCCATATCTGTTGGCATGGTATTGCGGTATACAACAGCAATTTTGCCCCCCAGGCTATCTTCTACATTGAACTTTAATAAATTAGGGTCTTTCACCGGATCGTACTCCACCGGAACTGTTTTGTCCATTTTGACGATCAAATTCACATATTTACCCTCTTTCTGCTTAGCAGATGCCACAGTTTCATAACTACTTAAATCGCCTGTATAGCTTATTAACACTACAATTGCCGCAGCAATTAATACTAATAAAATAAGATGTGATTTCTTCATACCGCAAAGTTAACCAAATGGCCTTAAATTGCATCAAATTTTACGC
>CAZAOF010000080.1:0-7044 GCA_964486665.1 uncultured Sediminibacterium sp. | reverse complement strand
GATAAAAATTTGTCTTGTACTTTCTTGTCTGGAATGATACAATTGTCCTGCTTGCCAAAAAGACGATACCTGTATTTGGAAATCAAATCATAAAAGAAGTTTCGAATTACTTTTGGGACCCATTTTGAATAAGAAATTATTGTAGGCCAGCCGCTTAACTGAAGAGCGATTCTAATTACCGCATCTGATTTTGTATATACTTGATCCCCCTCTATTAGTATCACAGAGCTTAATTCGTTTTGATCAAGCCCCTGTTTTAAAAGTAACACTTTTGCAATAGCTGATTGAAGTTGGGCAAATTTAAATTTATCTGCCTTGTCGTGCTTGATAATGATGCGGACAGTCCTATTGCAGAAAATACAAACACCGTCAAATAAAATAATTCTTTGCATGAAAGTTGAATTATGCACGTTTACGATAACTAAAAACAGCCCATGTATTGATTACAATAGCATAAATAATCATTATCACAAATTGTTTACCAACATCTGCAATCCCACTCCCCTTTAAAACGACCATACGCATCACTTCGATGAAATGCGAAATTGGATTCAACTTAGTAAACCATCTTGCCCAGTCAGGCATACTATCAATACTGGTGTACAAGCCTCCCATTAAAACAAAAATCATCATTAAAAAGAATGTAACTAACATTGCTTGTTGTTGATTCTCGGAATAAGTTGAAATCAATAAACCTATCCCTAGAATGACTAATAAATAGATGGCAGCAAATAAATACAAAGTAAAGTAGGATCCAAGTGGAATGATGCCATAGATTAACCATGCTATTAAAAAACCAACGGTAATTACAACAAGCCCAATAAGCCAAAATGGGATTAATTTACCTAATATAAAATGTGTTTTTCTTATTGGAGTCACATTGATTTGTTCAATTGTGCCCATTTCTTTTTCCCGAACAATATTGATAGAAGACAAATTCATTCCAATAATGGTTATCAATAAAACTAAAATGCCTGGTACCATGAATATTTTATAATTCATTTTTGGATTGTACCAATTAGTAGATGAGATTTCAAATATTGGTAAATCATTAAACCTTCCAGGTGTTATAGTTTGAATACGAAAATCATTATTGTACGTTTTTACAATATTAGTAAGGTATGCAGCGCCAAGATTTGCCTTCACCCCATTAATCGCATTCACTGCTAAGAAAAGCTTAGTTGCTTGTTCTTTGTACAAATTAGCTTCAAAATTTTTTGGAATTTCAAGAATCAAATCGGCTTTATCGTTTTCGATTAATTCCATTGAGGCGTCAAAATTGCTAGAATAATCAACAAGTTTAAAATAATTTGATGCTGTTATTTTTTGTACCAGCTGGTTTGAGACAGTACTATGATCACGATCAATAACAGCAATATTGATATTTTTAATTTCATAATCTGCCGCCATTGGTAAAGCAATAAGCTGTATAATGGGCATCACGAAAATCACTTTCAGCATTGCAGGATTTCTAAAAATTTGCTTAAACTCCTTTTCTAAAATATACTTTAATGGACTCATGCTAATCGGATTTTAAATTTTTTGATGGCCATTCCAAAAAAGAAAAGCATCATGCCAGATAGAATTAAAGTTTCTTTCCAAACTAATTTGATACCAACACCCTTAATCATAACTGACTTTACGATTATAAAAAACCATTTTGCTGGTATAAAATTTGAAATAACCCTCAATGGCAAAGGCATATTCTCTATAGGGAAAATAAAACCACTGAACATAACTGTAGGTAAAAACATAGCTACTAAGGAAATGAACATGGCAGATTGTTGGGAATCAGTCCCAGCAGATATCAATAAACCAAGCCCCAAAGAAACTAAAATGAATAAAATGCTTTCCGCATATAATAATACTAAACTGCCATTAATTGGCACATCTAAAACAAAATAGCTCAATAATAAAATCGTTGTGATATTAATTATACTTAACAACAAATAAGGAACCGCTTTAGCAATGATAATTTTTAAAGGATTAATTGGCGAAGCTAGTAATACTTCCATATTTCCTAATTCTTTCTCACGAACAACAGTCAAAGCAGTCATCATTGTACATACTAACAATAAAACCATTGCCATTACACCTGGAACAAAATTATACGCCCCTTTTAGCTGAGGGTTATACATCATCCTGGTTTCAACATCAATATTAAAGGGCATTTTTTGGATTGGATTCATGTCTTTTTGATAATCCATCGCAATCGCAGATAGATAATTAGTCAATGCTGTAGCTACATTAGGGTCAGTAGCGTCAGCAATAATTTGCAATTGACCTTTGTTTTGATTTACAGTACTTGGATCAAAATCATTTGGTATAACAAGGGCAACTTTGACGACGCCTTTTTTAAATAATTTGTCTATTTCTAAAGCATCTGTACTTTGCTTATAGAGCTCAAAATACTGGCTTGATTCGATCTTCTCTACCAATTTATTGGCCGCAACCCCTTGGGACTGATTGATGATGACAATACTTGTGTTCTTAACTTCATTGGTTAATGCAAAGCCAAAAATAATAATTTGAACCATTGGCATACCCAATAAAATAAACATCGTTTTCCTATCTCTAAATATGTGATAGAATTCTTTAATTATAAAATGATAAAATTGCTTCATACTATTCGCTACGTTTTGCTTTTCTCGCTAAATGAAGAAATACCTCGTCCATACTGTTTACTTTAAAATTTGATTTCAAATTTGCAGGTGTATCCAAAGCTTCGATTTTGCCATCCACCATGATTGAAACTCTATTACAATACTCCGCTTCATCCATATAATGGGTTGTTACAAAAACGGTAATGCCTTTTTCTGAGGCATCATAAATTAAATTCCAGAATTCACGTCTAGTAATTGGATCAACACCTCCAGTAGGTTCATCTAAAAAAACAATTTGAGGGTCATGAAAGATTGCAACTGAAAATGCTAATTTCTGTTTCCAACCTAGAGGAAGTTGGCCTACTAAAACATCTGCTTCTTTTTCTAATTCTAAACGAATTAATAACTCCTTCGTCTTTTCAATAATTCTGGAAGGTGTAATACCATAAATGCCAGCGTAAAACTTAATGTTCTCTTTAACAGTCAGGTCTTCATAAAGAGAAAATTTTTGACTCATATAACCAATACTCTTTTTAATAGATTCGTTTTCATTATATACATCAAAACCAGCTACAATAGCATCCCCATTTGTTGGCATAGATAAGCCACAAAGCATTTTCATAGCAGTTGTTTTGCCGGCACCATTGGCTCCCAGGAAACCAAATATCTCTCCTTTACCTACTTCAAAACTAATTTCGTCAACCGCTTTAAAATCACCAAATTGTTTAGATAATTTATCTACTATGATTGCTTTATTATGCATGTGTTCTCATTAAATCAATAAATACGTCTTCTATATTAGGTACAATTCTATTTATTTCTATGCCGTCTAAAACAGGAGTTTCTTTTGAATTATTTTCCAATACAATATGATGAAACTCTCCAAAAGGATACGCATTTTCAATACCCGGATGCTTTTCAAGCACTTTAAGTAATGGAATCATATTGGGTGCTTTAACAGCGTAAATTGGCTTAGAAAAATTTTCAACTAAATGTTTTGGCGAATCTATTTGCATTATTCTCCCTCCTTGAATTAAAGCTACTTTGTCACAAAGATTGGCTTCGTCCATATAAGGCGTGGAAACAATTATCGTAATCCCTTCGGCTTTTAATAATTGTAGCATTTCCCAGAACTCCTTTCTTGAAACGGCATCCACACCTGTTGTTGGCTCGTCTAAAAAAAGAATAGAAGGTCGATGAATTAATGCACAGCATAAAGCTAATTTTTGTTTCATACCACCCGATAGTTTACCGGCACGACGATTCTTAAATGGCTCTATTTGTATGTATAAATCTTTAATTAAATCGTAATTAGCTTCAAAACTAGTTCCAAATAAACTTGCAAAGAATTCAATATTTTCTTGTATTGTTAAATCGGTATACAAAGAAAACTTGCCAGGCATATAACCAATTCTTTGTCTAAGTATATTATATTCCGTAATTACATCTAGACCATCTACCATTACGTTGCCTTCATCAGGTAATAGCAAAGAAGTGAGGATCCTAAATAGACTTGTTTTACCAGCGCCATCTGGACCAATTAAACCAAATAAAGTACCAGGTTCAACTTCGAAACTTATTTGATCAAGCGCAATGGTCTTTTTTTTACCAACCGAATAAGACTTTGAAACTTTATCAACAATAATAATTTTACTAGAATTTGACTTCACCATACATGCCAATTTTTAAAAAGCCGTTATTCTTTACTATAACTTTTACCGCATAAACAAGATTAGCTCGTTCATCTTTTGTTTGTATAGTCTTAGGTGTAAACTCGGCTTTTGAAGCTATCGCTGAAATAGAGCCACTCAGCTCAGTATATTCTTTTTTACCTTTGTCAACAAAGACTTTTACATTTTGTCCGATTTTGATTTTTGACAATTGATCACCAGTCACATATACCCTTAATGTCAAGGTCTCAAGATTTGCAATCTTATACATTGGCTTGCCGGCAGCTACAATTTCTCCTGCTCTGACGTAAGTTGTCAATACAGTACCATTTATTGGATTGGTCACATTAGATTTATTCAATAATTCTTGAACTTGATCTATTCTTTTTTGCAATGGATCTAACTCACTCATGATTGATCTGTTTTGTGTACCTACATTTGACTCTTGTACTTTCACTTGTTGCTTGGTAACATTAATTTGTTTTCTTAAAGATTCAATTTGAAAAACAATATCATCAAGTTGTTTTTTTGTTGCAGCATCACTTTTTAATAAATTCTCAATTCGATTTTTTTCGTATTGTAAATTTTTAAGTTGTGTGTTTTGCACTTCCATTTGCTGCTGTAATAAACTAACCTGTGGAGCAACATCTACTAATTTTTGGCTTAAAGCTTGCTTAGATGCAATAAGTTGTGCTTTTTGCAAATATAGATTTGTACTATCTATTATAGCTATAACCATATTTTGACCAATACTATCTCCTTCGTTAATACTAAATGATACTATCTTCCCAGGTACTTCGGCTGCAACCATTACTTCTTCGGATTCAAATACACCCTGTGCATCAAAATTTCCATTAGAACTTGAACAGCTTATGAATAAAAATGCAGCTAATATGAATTGTAAATTTTTCATGAATTATTTTTTTCCTTTAATTAATTGGTATTGTAATTTTGATTGAATGAGTTGAGTTTGATGTTGTACCATCATTTGACTTGCTAAATCATATTCGTTGATTTCTTTTAAATAGTCGTTTGCTGTAATGACGCCATTATTTAATTGAACTAAACTTGTGGTTTTAATCTGATCTCTAAGTGTTATAATTTGCTTGTCTGTTTCAATTAAATTTTCAAGTTTTTTAATTTCATTAACTTGTTGTTTCAATTGAATGAGGTTGTTTAGCGTATATGTATCTTTTTCATTTTTTACCAAGGTTGCTTGATTTTGTAAAATCACTTTTTCTTTTTTAGCAGTATAATAACCTCCAAGAGACCATTGTAATTTTAGCCCGCCAATACTAAACCAATCAAACTCGTTTTGAAGCATATTTAATCCTGGTCTCCCATATCCGGTTTGAACAAAAGCACCTAGTTTAGGATTTGTCTTTACATTGATCAGGCCTAATTGTTTTTCAATTGTAGCATTTTGAGCATCAAAAAGTAATAATTCTGGTCTAGAAA
The DNA here is from genome assembly GCA_964486665.1 of uncultured Sediminibacterium sp. Taxonomy (GTDB): domain Bacteria; phylum Bacteroidota; class Bacteroidia; order Chitinophagales; family Chitinophagaceae; genus Sediminibacterium. The sequence goes on along the minus strand of CAZAOF010000080.1, from coordinate 1,313 downwards.
GCACTGTATCTTTTGAATTTATAGAAAATGTATTTGGCATTTCAAAGATTGCATTATTTGAAATAGAGATATTTGCTAACAACTCTAATGCATCTAAAACAATACGTTTTGCAGCTATGGCTTCTTCTATTTTTTGATTATTTTTTAAAATTTGAGCTTTGATTTGTAATACATTATTATTATATACAAGACCGTTTTTATACAAAGCTTCCAATTTTTGCAATGCATTAGTAAGATCCTTTTGAATCAAATTCATTTGACTGATTAATTCGTTTGTATATAATACAGTACAATAAATTTGTGTAATGCGTTCTTTCAATTTATAAATATCTACTTCGTTCTTTACTAATTCAAGTTGTGAGCTAGCAGTTGCAACAGCACGCATTTGTTTATTCATTCCTCCGTCATAAATAGTCTGTTGTAATTCAGCCGTAGCTTTATATTGATCCTTTGAAAGTGGATTCGCTTTAAAACCTGCAATTGGCAAACTTATATTAGTTACATCGGATTGATAAGTGGCTTGGCCATTGATGCTTACTTGTGGATACAAAGCCTTTTTTATGTTTTCAATGTTTAATTGAGCAGATTGACTCAATAGTGCAGCTTGTTTTACTAATGGATAGTTTTTTACAGATAGTGCCTCTATCTCCTGAAGTGTATAAGTTTGACTCTGTGAAATTGAAGATAGAAAGAGGCAACTTAAAAAGAATAATACACGCATTTTATATTTATATTTTAATTGAATCGATTATAAATTTTGGAACATCTTTAATTCTTTGCAACATTAAATTGGTAAAAACATCTTTATCAATTTGCATGCCTACAATAAACATCGGTTTCATCAAAAATGGGAAAACACACATACTCATCATATTCATGATTAATTGTTGTGGCATTATTGGCTTAATTTTTCCAGCATCCACTTCTTCTTTGATTTGCAGTGCTAATTTTGGAAAGTCCGGCAAATCACCGTCAAACATTTTTTGTATAAAAAGATCGGGTTGTTTGTTAAGCTCTCCAATTACAAAAACTGGCACAAACGGATTTTCTATTGCCATTAAAATATAAGCCTCGCAGATATTATTTATTTTTTGATAGAAGTCAACTTCTTGCGCGATTGCGTTTTTTAAAATTGGCGAGAATTTTTTCACTTCTTCAAAAAACACTTGTTCAAATAGCAGATCCTTCGTCCTAAAGTAATAATGCAATAAAGCTTTGTTTATACCTGCCTCGTTTGCTATTTCCTGCATTGTAGCCCCATCCTTTCCTTTTATTGAGAATACTTTTTTAGCTGCAGATAAAATGACAAATTC
>CAZAOF010000079.1:0-7099 GCA_964486665.1 uncultured Sediminibacterium sp. | reverse complement strand
TTCCTGTGCTTATCACAAATCACCATCTCTGAATTAAAATTGTTGGCTACTTCACGCACACGTTTGGTACTTCCTACGTCCGGTGCAGCAACGGCAAGGTTTTCTAAATTAAGCGACTCTATATAAGGAATGAAAATAGCAGAACTATCTAAGTGATCTACTGGCACATCAAAAAATCCTTGAATTTGCGCAGCATGTAAATCCATTGTAATTACCCTGTCTGCACCAGCTGCTTCTAATAAAGTAGCAATTAATTTGGCGCCAATCGCAACTCGAGGCTTGTCTTTACGATCTTGTCTAGCAAAACCGTAGTAAGGAACGACTGCAATAATTTTATAAGCACTTGCTCTTTTAGCAGCATCTATCATCATCAATAATTCCATTAAATTATCGGTGGGTGAATACGTGCTTTGTACTAAAAAAACATAATCCCCTCTGATACTCTCTAAAAAGATAGGCTGGAATTCACCATCGCTAAATTTTTGAATATTGATTTTACCATTGGGGGTGCCAAAACGTTGTGCAATTTTTTCTGCAAGAGCCTGCGAGCCAGTGCCCGCAAAAATTTTAACTGAAGGATTCATGGTGGGTAAAATGTGCTCCAAAGGTATCGATATCGTTCACAACATTTTAGCTATTCTTTTGCAAATTTTCAACAAATAATCAAGTTATGCACACCCCGGATACGAAAGCTCGTATTTGTACGCAGAATTAGCCCTGGTTAAAAAAATATATTTGGACAAAATTGTTTATGGGCGCAAGCAGTATCCGGTTTTGGTCTGAACAAGATCAACCAATTTATAAATTTAGCACCAAGGGGCCGAATCATCTTAGCGATGTAGAATTATTGGCCATATTAATACAACATGGCACTGCCCAGCAAAACGCCATTGAACTTGCTAGGAGCTTATTGACGAGCGCATCCAATAGCTTACAAAAATTTGCACAATACAGTGTTGTAGATATTGTACAGTTAAAAATTAAGGGTATTGGAAAAATTAAAGCCGTTAGGATTTTAGCCGCCATAGAACTAGGTTCCAGGAGAATGCATTTAATAGATAAGCTTGCCACAATTCACCATAGTCGGGATGTAGCAACACATTTGCAGCATAAATTACAATATGAACAAAGAGAATTCTTTATGCTGCTTTTATTAAATCAGGCCAATAAAATCATCCACGAAGCGGTGTTGAGCGAGGGCGGCATCACGGGCACTATTGCCGATCCCAGGATTGTATTTAAACTGGTCATAAGCCATGGTGCCACTGGATTTATCATCTGCCACAATCATCCTAGTGGACAATTAAAGCCAAGCAGGATGGATGATATGTTGACACAAAAAATTAAAAAAGGAGCAGCGCTGTTTGATATTAAACTGATCGATCATTTAATTGTCAGCACCGAGGGCTATTATAGTTATGCAGAACAACACCCAGACTGGTAAAACGCCTAATGGCTATGCTTGTGCGGTTGGACCACCAAAATTCATTGGAATCTCAATTTGTTCCATATCGCCAATTGGTCCATGTGCTGCTTCATATCTTTCAATATTTTCTACCATCGCTTTCATAAAACGCTTGGCGTGCATGGGCGTTAATATCACACGAGACTTTACTTTGCTCTTAGGGGTACCAGGCATCACATTTACAAAATCAATCACAAACTCTGCATTACTATGCGTAATAATAGCCAAGTTGGCATAAGTGCCTTCTGCAATCTCTTCGCTGATTTCAATGTTTAAAGGCTGATTCGGGTTTTGTTCCATAAACTAGTTTAAGAGCCCAAAGATACGAGGGAACGAATCTTAAAAAGAACTAAATTTGCGGCATGTTAGTACTAGACGGTAAAATCGCCTCCGCGGCAGTCAAAGCAAGCTTATTAGAACAAACTACAGCATTGAAGGCTGCAGGTAAAAGAACACCCCATTTGGCGGCTATTTTAGTTGGCACAGATGGCGCTAGTGAAACTTATGTAGCTAGCAAGGTGAAAAATTGCGAAGAAACTGGATTTGGATCTTCTTTATACCGTTTTGAGTCTTCAGTAAGCGAAGCAACTTTATTAGCTCAGATTGAAACATTGAATCAAGACCCAAAAGTAGATGGCATTTTAGTTCAATTGCCTTTGCCTAAACATATTGACGACGCAAAAGTGATTGAAGCGATTGATCCTAAAAAAGATGTGGATGGATTTCATCCAACGAATGTGGGTAGATTGGTTCAAGGATTAAATACATTTATTCCTGCCACACCTTATGGCGTGATGTTGATGTTGGAGCATTTTAATATCGAAACAAAAGGGAAACGAGCAGTAGTTATTGGAAGAAGTAATATTGTAGGAAGACCAATGAGCATTTTATTAAGTGCAGAAAATCCTCAAGGCAACTGCACTGTCACTTGCTGTCATAGATATACACCAAAAGAAGACCTGATTGATTTATGTTCTAAAGCAGATATCATTGTTGTAGCCGTTGGTATTCCCGATTTTGTAGACGCTAGTATGATCAAGCCTGGTGCTGTAATTATTGACGTAGGCATTACGCGTGTTACAGACCCAACAGCAGCAAGAGGTTTTAGAATTAAGGGAGATGTAAACTATGCATCTGCCATCACTGTAGCATCCGCTGTAACCCCTGTTCCAGGCGGAGTTGGTCTAATGACCATCGCAGGATTATTAAAAAACACGATGAAGGCCTACCAAGGTTTATAAAAAGCCACCAAGGGTTTATAAAATTTAAAACTATTACATTGAGCATACCACAGACCTATCCAGTAATGGAAATGTTTTATTCTTTACAAGGCGAAGGCTACCATCAAGGTAAAGCTGCGTTTTTTATTCGCTTAGCCGGATGTGATGTGGGCTGTGTATGGTGTGATGTAAAGGATAGTTGGGACGCGAGCAAACATCCTGTTTTATCCATTACCGAAATAGTGGATGCTGCAAAAGCACATCCATCTAGAATTGCCATTGTAACTGGAGGCGAACCATTATTACATCCACTAGATCCATTAACAACTGCATTAAAAGCAGCAGGTTTTCAAACACATATTGAAACTTCAGGATCAAGTCCAATGAGTGGAAGTTGGGACTGGGTTTGTTTGTCTCCTAAAAAATTTAAAGCACCTTTAACAGAAGCTGTGAAAGCAGCAGATGAATTAAAAGTGGTGGTATTTAATAAATCTGATTTCGACTGGGCTAATTCATTTTTGAATGATCTTTCGATAGATTGTAAAAAATACTTGCAACCAGAATGGGAAAAGTCAGATGCAATGACACCACTAGTGATTGAATATATTAAAGCTAATCCAAGCTGGGAATTGAGTGCACAATTGCACAAGTATATTCAAGTACCTTAAGTATATTCAAGAGGTTTAATTATAGCTTGAGATAGTCTATCTTTATTATAGCATGTGTTTTCTTATACGATACCGCAAAGAGTTATTCTTGTTTTTATGTTGTAGCTTTTTTAGCAACAAGATGATTATAGGACAATCAAAACAGGCAATACAAAGTTATGAAGCCGGCATTCTTGCATTAGCACAAAACGATACACAAAAAGCAATCGGTCAATTTAATAAAGCACTGTCTAAGGATAGTCAATATCTGGACCCTTGTATCGCCCTATTCCAACTTTATCATGAGCAAAAAAAATTTAACGAAGCAAGTGGTTATTTTGAAAAAATAAAGAAATTAGATAGCGTTGCATCTATTCCATTTTTAGTGAAGCAAGGAATTGGATTGGCTAGTATTGGAGACTATACTGCTGCAGTAAAATTATTGTCACCTTATATTAACAACAATACCCTGCCTACTTATTTAAAAGAAAAAGCGGATGCGCTCAATGCTGTTTGTCAATTTGCGATCGCTCAGAAAATTGCTCCCGAAATTTCAATTGAGAACATGGGAGACAGCATCAACTCCCCAGCATCTGAGTATTTCCCAACTGTAAGTATTCAAGACAGTTTGTTCTTATTCATGCGAAGACAAAATTTAAGTAGAGAAGATTTTTACACAAGCAGTATGGGTGCTCATGGATTTACAGCAGCGATTCCTTTATCAGACACATTGAACTTTGCTGCAAAAAAAGGGAGCATGAGCTTGAGTGCCGACTTGCAAACCCTATACTATGCTGCTGATTATGCAGAACAAGGTTATGGACGTTATGATATTTATAAAGTACAACGAAGCCCATGGGGATGGTCAAAACCAAAAAATCTAGGGCAAAGAATCAATAGTGATTATTGGGACAGCGCTCCTAGCATTTCACCTGATGGCAATACACTTTACTTTGCAAGCAATCGTCCAGAAGGGTATGGTGGTATAGATATCTATGTGTCCTATAAAAACGAGAAAGGCTATTGGGAGGATGCAATCAACCTTGGCCCTGTCATTAACACCATGGGGGACGACCAAACACCTTATATCCATGCAGACAATCAGAGTCTTTATTTTTCTAGCAATGGCCGACCTGGATTTGGCGGCTCAGACATTTATATGGCAAGAAAAAAAATTGACGGAACTTGGACTACACCCATCAACCTTGGCTATCCTATTAACACCTATGATAATGAGGGAAGTATTGCCGTGGCAAGCAATGGGTCGACAGCTTATATCGCAAGCGATAGAGCAGATAGTAGAGGCGAGTTAGATATCTATAAAATCACTTTAGCAGAAAACACAAGAGCCTTTAAAACATGGTATATTAAAGGGCAAATAGTGGATGCGAATTCAAAAAAATCAATCGCTGCTGATTTAAATTTAGTGGATCCTTCGTCTGGCTACCCCATCATGGAAATGAAGATTGATAGTATGGGGCAATTTTTATTAGCGCTTCCTTATTTTGATAGTATAGGTTTAAAAATCAACAGCCCAGGACATGATTATCTTAGTAGCATTCTTCCATTAGATAGCGTGAAATCCATGGCTGGAAAAACTTTTACATTCGCACTTACTCCTATCGAAAAAGTATTTACAAAAATATTTAACCAGGTTTATTTTGAATCCAATTCTGCAAAATTGCAAGCTATATCAAGTGTTGAGCTAGACGCTTTGGTTGCCTATTTAATGTCCACATCCAATACAACTATTTTAATAGAAGGGCACACTGATAATACGGGCAGCGACGTACAAAATAATTTACTATCCTTGCAAAGAGCAGAAGCTATTGCCAATTACTTGCAACAAAAAGGCATTGATCGCAATCGTATTCAGAGTAAGGGTTTAGGGGCTACCCAACCAATTGCTGATAACAATACAAGTGCAGGAAGAGCTAAAAATAGAAGAACTAGTTTTACCATCACATTGCAATAAAAATTGCGTATTAATACCTGAAAAATAACAAGTATTAATGCAGATTTTCAAGCAATGAACAATCCGCTTTTATATACAATTGCTTTTTCTCAAATGCATGGCGTTAGTGCTTACAACAAAACCTTATTAATAAAAAAGTTTGGTTCAGCTTACGCAATCTACCAAGAACGTCAAAGAGGAGGAGCTGCTTTTAAGCCGATGGAAAAATTAAATCCAGAACCCATTATGGCTGCATGGCCTTTGAAAGCGGCAGCGACAGAGTTAGAAACTATGACAAGACTGGGTATTGAAGCTACTTGCTTAGAAGACGCCGCATACCCAAACCGCTTGTTTCAATGTGATGATGCGCCCATCATTTTGTTTTCGAAAGGTTCTAAAAAATGGAACCTGCCGTTTTTAGTCAGCATTGTTGGTACGCGCAGCCACACTATGTATGCAGAAAAAGTCATTCAAGAATTATTAGAAGGCATTGCACATTTAAACCTTGGCATTATAAGTGGATTGGCGTTAGGAATTGACGGTATCGTGCACCAAAAAGCTTGTCAACTAAAGATTCCCAATTGGGGCGTGATGGCAACGGGTATGGATGAAATCTACCCTTCTCAACATCATAGCTTGGCAAAAAAAATAATCGACCTTGGTGGGCTAATAACTGAAAATACCACTGAAACAGCGCCACTCCCTTTTCAATTTCCAAAGCGCAACCGAATTGTAGCGGGCATGTCGGATGCTACGATTGTTATTGAATCTACTAATAAAGGCGGAAGCTTGATTACCGCTGGTCTTGCAAGAGGCTATAATAGAGAAGTTTTTGCAGTGCCTGGCAAAATATCTGATCTAAAAAGCAGGGGTTGCCTGGCATTAGTGCACTCCCATACTGCTCAAATTTACCAAAGCCCCACCCAATTATTAGCATGCCTGGGCTGGGCAGTTCCTGCTACCAGCTCGGCTAGTCAACAACCTATCCCCTTTGCACTAAAGCCTATTTGCCAAGAAATTTTAGCTTGTATAGCGCGCCAAGGACCTATTCATCGGGACCAACTCGCTAATGAGTTCAATCTCAATATAGGTATGCTTTCTACGCATTTGCTAACCCTTGAATTAAACGGCCTAATCCTCCCACATGGCGGGGCTTTCTACAGTAAGCGCTAAAAAAGGATTTTGCCTAAATAGGGGCTTGCCCTATCTTTGCCTATGGCAACAAGAAATTCTACCTCCCGCATTTTTGGACAAGGCTTAACATTTGATGATGTATTATTAATGCCCGCCTATTCCGAAATCCTCCCATCCGAAGTAAATATCCACGCGCAATTAACTAAGCATATCAAATTGCATGTGCCAGTTTTGTCTGCTGCTATGGATACAGTGACCGAAGCCCAATTGGCTATTGCACTTGCAAGAGAAGGTGGTATTGGTATTTTACACAAAAACATGTCTATCGAGCGCCAAGCTGAACAAGTTCGTAAAGTAAAGCGAAGCGAGAGCGGTATGATTGTTGACCCAATCACTTTAGAAGTAACTGCTACTATTGGCGATGCATTGAACCTAATGCGTGACAATAAAATTGGTGGCATTCCTATTGTCGACAAAAACCACAAATTAGTGGGCATCTTAACTAACCGTGATTTAAGATTTGAAACCGATCGCAAAAGAAAGATAAGCGAAGTAATGACCAAAGATAATTTGATCATTGCGCCAGAAGGAACAGACTTAAAGAAGGCAGAAAAAATCTTACGCCAATATAAAATTGAAAAATTACCTGTTGTCAATAAACAAGGAAAATTAATTGGCT
>CAZAOF010000078.1:0-7124 GCA_964486665.1 uncultured Sediminibacterium sp. | reverse complement strand
TGTATTTGCCCCCTGTATGGTAGAGCAAATTCGTAATATCTCCTAAACTACAATATTTGACTGCCTCCATCAATAGCTCAAAAATGTTTTCATTTTGCACTGCTGCGCTATGTAACAAGCTTAAATAATGAGCTGCTTGATCTTTATTTCTATTTTTAAAATGAGTCAGGTTGGTGATTTGTAATTTCTTTTCGGCAGCAGAAGACCTAAAGACTGGACGTCGATCATTGCTGTTTTGATCTGCTTCATCTATAAAAGTGTTTACGCCAATAATAGGAATATCCCCATGATGTTTTCGGGTTTCATATAGCATACTCTCCTCTTGAATCTTAGATCGCTGATACATTCTTTCCATTGCCCCTAATACACCACCCCTAGCATTGATTCGTTCCAACTCTTGCAATACCGCTTCTTCTACTAAATCGGTCAACTCGTTCATCAAGAAACTTCCTTGTTGTGCATTCTCCACTTTAGCAGTACCCAATTCCTTATTAATAATCAACTGGATAGCAAGTGCTCTCCTTACACTCTCTTTTGTTGGCGTTGTAATGGCCTCGTCATAAGCGTTGGTATGCAAACTATTACATTGGTCATAAATAGCATACAATGCCTGTAATGTGGTTCTGATATCGTTAAAATCGATCTCCTGTGCATGTAAACTTCTGCCACTTGTTTGAATATGGTATTTCAGTTTTTGAGATCTTGCATTTGCATTGTATTTAAGCTTCATTGTTTGTGCCCAGATTCTTCTTGCCACCCTTCCAATGACAGCATATTCGGGATCCATCCCATTGCTAAAAAAGAAACTGAAATTTGGAATGAAATCATCGATCTCTAAACCTCTATTTAAAAAATACTCAATATAAGTAAACCCATTTGCCAAGGTGAATGCCAATTGCGTAATTGGGTTGGCTCCGGCTTCTGCAATATGGTATCCAGAGATGGAGATACTATAAAAGTTCTTTACTTTTTGGTCTACAAAATAAGCCTGTACATCTCCCATTAGTTTTAAAGCAAAATCAATAGAGAAAATGCAGGTATTTTGTGCTTGATCTTCTTTTAAGATATCCGCCTGAAGTGTGCCGCGTACAGTTTGTAAAACTTGTTTTTTGATGGTATCGTATACTTTCGGTTCCAACACTTGGTCTCCGCTCACTCCTAATAATTTTAAACCCAATCCATTATGTTCAATTGATTGTTTTTTTAATGCATCAAAATCATGATAAACAGGTCTAGTTTTGTCTTTAAAAATTTGATTGATTTTTTTATTCACTGCTGGCCACATTTTATGAGCAGTAATATATTGCTCACAAGCTTGATCAATCGCTGCATTAAAAAACATAGCTAAAATAATAGCAGCAGGACCATTGATGGTCATACTTACAGAACTTGTTGGATCATTTAAGTTAATTCCAGAATACAGTTTCTTAATGTCATCCACCGAGGCAATATTTACACCTGCATTGCCTATTTTCCCAAATACATCCATTCTATTAGAAGGATCTTGGCCATATAAAGTAACACTATCAAATGCAGTGGATAATCTTGTAGCAGGTTGTCCCTTCGCTAAAAAATGGAAACGCTGATTGGTTTTCTCTGGACCACCCTCACCTGCAAACATCCTTGTTGGATCTTCACCAGTTCGCTTCAAATCAAATACGCCTGCCGTATAAGGATAATGGCCTGGCACATTTTCTTTCAGTTGCCACTCTGCAATATCTCCCCAATCTTTAAAATTAGGTAGATACACTTTTTGTAATGATAATCCTGATTCAGTTTTAAAACGTAAAGGCTGATGAATTTTCTTGCCCCTTATTTCATAAACTAATGATTCTTGTTGATACGTATTTTTTAATGCCTCCCAAGTTTGAATTGACTTTTTTACTTCAGGATCTATTGCTTCCGCAACTTTATCTGCTTCCTCTTTTAACAGAGGTAATTTTTTAAGTTTTGGATTCTGCATCACTTGATCGTAACTATACCATTGTGAAGCCAACTGTTTTTGTTCTGCAATCCAAACTTTGTTCTTTTGAATAGTTTCAACAATTTCATTTAAATAATTAAATCGATTCAGTGGGATAGTTGGCGTTGCTACTTGACTAGTATTATATGCTAAAGGTTTCGTAATAGTATTCCAAGTCAATTGGTGTTGTTGATTGATAAGCTGAATCATATGATTGAACATATGCTGCATACCTGGATCATTGAACTTTGACGCAATGGTACCATACACTGGCAAGCTTGAATGATCACTATCAAACAAATGACGAGATCTAGCATATTGCTTCTTCACATCTCTTATTGCATCTAATCCACCAGATCTATCAAATTTATTAATGCCAATAATTTGGGCAAAGTCAATCATATTGATTTTTTCCAATTGGCTAGCCGCACCAAACTCAGGTGTCATGATATACATAGGAAGCGTTACATAATCTACAATGGATGCATCATTTTGGCCAACACCTGCCGTTTCAATGATGATGGCATCATATCCTGCAGCCTTACACAAATAAATGACTTGATCTAAGGACGCAGAGATAGATTGATGATCCGATCTTGTTGCTAATGAACGCATAAATACATTAGGATGATGAATTGCATTCATTCTAATTCTATCTCCCAATAATGCACCTCCTGTTTTTTTCTTAGTAGGATCCACAGACACAACAGCAATACTTAATTCAGGATTGGTTTGAATAAAATAGTGAACCAATCGATCACACACTGTTGATTTTCCCGCACCTCCTGTTCCTGTTAATCCGATGACTGGAATATTTTTATCAATAATTTTTTTATCCTTCTTAATCTTTAAAATTCCATTTTGCAAAAGTGTAATATCCCTAGATAATTTTCTTGGGTCCACTTTTTTAACAAAGGGTAATTTTGAATACTTAGTTGTTTGATTTGATTTTAATGGAAAGTTGGCAAATGAAATCACTTCGCTAATCATACCTTGGATCCCCATAGCAAGGCCATCCTTTGGCAAATATATTTTTGAAATTCCTTTGGCATGTATGATTGCCGCTTCTGAAGGCAGAATCGTACCACCCCCTCCTCCAACTATTTTAATATGCTTGTAACCTGCTTCATCCAATAATTTTCTGAGGTAGGTGAAAAATTCTATATGACCTCCTTGATAAGATGTTATGGCAATTAGTTGCACATCCTCTTCAATCGCTGCTTCAACAATTTCTTGCGCAGAACGATTGTGTCCCATATGGATAACTTCTGCACCTTGTTCTTGTAATACACGACGCATAATATTGATGGATGCATCGTGCCCATCAAATAAACTTGTGGAGGTAAGGATTCTAATTTTTTGCATACCGCAAAACTAACATATGTTAGCGGTATAACAAAGTAGAAAATTACTTTTTAGCGTAAGCTTTTGCAGCGGCAATAAAATGAACAAATAACGGTGCTGGCGCTTCTACTGTACTCTTTAATTCAGGATGGTATTGTACACCAATAAAAAATGGGTGATTCGGTAATTCAACAATCTCTACCAAACCAGTTGTAGGATTTGTTCCACTTGGCACCATGCCTTTTTCCTGGAATGCTTTTAAATAATCGTTGTTGAATTCATAACGATGGCGATGACGCTCGCTAATTAATTCGCTACCATATATTTCGTAAGCCAATGTATCTTTTTGTATCGCACAAGGATAGGCACCTAAACGCATTGTACCCCCTTTCATAGTGATTCTTTTTTGCTCTTCCATCATGTTGATTACTGGATCAGTAGCATTCGGATCCATTTCTACAGAATGTGCTCCTTTTAAACCAATCACATTACGTGCGAACTCAATCACCGCCATTTGCATACCTAAACAAATACCAAAGAATGGTAAATTATTTTCTCTTGCATATTGAACAGCAACAATTTTTCCCTCAATGCCTCTATTACCAAAGCCTGGAGCAACAAGTAATCCATCCAATTCGCCAACTAAGCGTTTCACAGTTTCTTGAGTAATATCCTCACTATGCACATTCACTACATTCACCTTCACTTCGTTCATTGCACCTGCATGTATAAAACTTTCTAAAATCGACTTATAAGCATCCTGTAGTTCGATGTATTTACCAATCAAACCAATATTTACCGTGGATTTAGGATTTTTTAATTTATCTAAGAAGAGGCTCCATTTTTGTAAATCAGGTTCCTTGTAATTAGTGATCTTTAATTTTTCCAGCACAATTAAATCTAATTTCTCTTCAAACATTTTTAATGGCACTTCATAAATAGTTGAGGCATCAGCTGCTTCAATCACTCTTCCGGCTCTAACATTACAGAATAAAGCAATTTTTCTTTTAATATCGTCGTTCAATGGCTCCTCCGCTCTACAAACAATTACATCTGGATGCACACCTGCTTCACTCAACATACGCACACTGTGCTGTGTTGGTTTTGTTTTTAATTCTTTAGCAGCTTTTAAATAAGGGACTAAAGTTAAATGTACTACCATCACATCTTCTTCCGGAAGTTCCCATTGTATTTGTCTAACTGTTTCCACAAAAGGTAAACTTTCTATATCCCCCACTGTTCCCCCAATTTCAGTAATGACTACATCATATTTCCCCTCTTTTCCCAATAACAACATGCGATGTTTAATTTCATCTGTGATATGTGGGACAACCTGAACTGTCTTTCCTAAAAATTCTCCTGCTCTTTCTTTATTAATCACCGTCTGGTAGATTCGCCCTGTGGTTACATTATTCGCTTGAGAAGTGGGGATATTTAAAAAACGCTCATAGTGTCCAAGATCTAGGTCTGTTTCGGCACCATCTTCAGTGACATAACACTCTCCATGTTCATAAGGATTTAAAGTTCCTGGATCTACGTTAATGTACGGGTCAAACTTTTGGATCGTAGCCGTAATGCCACGAGCTTGTAATAACTTAGCCAAGGAAGCTGCAATAATGCCTTTTCCTAAACTACTTGTAACACCACCCGTAACAAAAATATACTTTGCCATAACTTTAAATTCATATAATATTGAAAAAGGAATTCCAGCAATAGTTGCCTATTGAGGACTACCCAATCAATTGGTTTTTAAATTCGACCGCCTTTTTTTTGGAAAATTTCTTAGAGGTCATACAAAAATAAGCTAAAAAAAACCGCTAACAAAATGATTAAAACAGCTTAAACTATAAATGTTTATAACTGTTATCTAAAAGTGAACATCTTAAATCAAAATAAATTTTATACTATGAAAAAGACCCTTTTTATCCTTACAGCAGCAATCATGACCGTAGGATTATTGAGCTGGCAATGGAAAAAAACACAATATCCTACCCTTGACAAAGGAGAAGTAATTGAATGTTTAAACATGGAGACACAGCAAGCCTATCAATTGGAAGCTAGCCAATCCAAATTTGCTCAAATGCATATTGCCCCAGTGCAAGTAAATCCTGCCAATTTATTAGGCAAAATAGTGCCATTTAATGCAGCAGATGGAAAAGCTGGACAGGCTTATTTTATCCCAGCCAAAAAGAAATCAGACAAATGGTTAATCGTGATTCAAGAATGGTGGGGATTGAATGACAATATCAAAATGGAAGCAGATCAGTATTTCAAAGACTTAGGAGATGTGAACGTCATGGCGGTAGATATGTATGATGGAAAAATTGCTGCTACACCAGATAGTGCGATGAAATTAATGCGTGGAGCAGACATGAATCGTATGGTGGCTTTGATTCAAGGTGCAATCAAACATGCTGGACCAAAAGCGTCTATCTATAGTGTGGGTTGGTGCTTTGGTGGCATGTGGAGTTTACAAACTGCAATTTTAGCAGGGCCACAAGCAAAGGGATCTGTCATGTATTACGGTCGTCCTGAATCCAATATGGAGAAATTGAAATCTATTCAATGCGATATCATTGGTTTCTTTGGCAACTTAGACCAATCTCCTTCTCCAGCGGTAGTGAATGATTTTGAAGCCAATATGAAATTAGCAGGTAAAAACTTAACAGCTTATAAATATGAAGCAGGGCATGGATTTGCGAATCCAAGCAATCCTAGTTATAATGCTGCCGCAAAAGCAGATTCCTATGCGAAGGCAATTGCTTTCTTGAAGGCACATTAATGCTTTAGAATAAAAAGAATTAGAAATAAATTGATGATAGAGAAAATATACTATCCCGTAGCGAACCTTCGAGCAAAGCGAGCGGAGAGCCTAGGGATAGGTATATTTTCTCTATTCCCTAATTAGTGAAAATACTTTTTTCTAATATCCTTTATTAGGCACTAAATAATTCGCTACATAATCATGCACACCTTCCTCTAAACTTGAAAATGGTTTGTCGTATCCAGCGGCGCGCAATTTAGCCATATTGGCTTCGGTGAAATATTGGTACTTGTCTCTAATATCTTCTGGCATATCTACAAACTCAATATTTGGCTCAAGGCCTTGAGCGATAAAAGTATTGGCAGCTAAATCATAGAAAGACCTTGCTTTTCCTGTACCTAAATTATACAATCCATTTTTACTTTCCACCCATTGCTTTGACAGCATTTGATGCATCATCCAATCTATCACAGCGACTAAATCTTTTACATAGATGAAATCACGTAATTGTTGACCGTCTTTGTATTCAGGTCTGTGGCTCTTGAATAATTTCACTACACCAGATGCTTTGATCTGATTGAAGGAATGAAAAATAACGCTCGCCATTCTTCCTTTATGTGCTTCATTGGGGCCATACACATTGAAGAATTTTAAACCAGTCCAATTAGGAGGACAAGTTGGTTGAGCAATCGCCCATTTATCAAATTCGTTTTTACTTACTCCGTAAGGATTTAATGGGACCAATTGATCTAATATGGCATGACTATCTTCATACCCATGTTCCCCGGCACCATAAGTGGCAGCAGAAGAAGCATAAATTAATGGAATATTTTTTTGTGTAGCATAATTCCAAAGGGCTTTTGAATATTCCACATTCAATGCTTCGTGTATCGCGTAATTAAATTCTGTCGTATCTGTTCTTGCGCCTAGATGTACAATCAAATCAATATCAAATTCACCAGCTTCCAACTGTGTTAAAAAAGCTTGACGCTCAATTGCTTTAAGGAATTTTTTAGACTCCCAATTTTTTCTTTTTGATTCAACGCCAAAGTC
>CAZAOF010000077.1:0-7186 GCA_964486665.1 uncultured Sediminibacterium sp. | reverse complement strand
CAATGGGATAATAGCGTCTAACATATAGGTGTTTTTACAAATACAAATATAGGCATAGATTGGCTTTGTGCCTATGAATGAAGCAGATTATATAAGCAAAGAAATTTATAAAAATAAACAAGGAAAATGTAACAAATCAGCATACAGGTTGATTGATCTTTGATATATCACAAATTAATCACGAAAAACCAATATTATGGAACCAGGAAAAGCAGCATTAGGGATCATAGCAGGTATCGCAGCAGGAGCATTATTAGGCATCTTGTTTGCACCAGCAAAAGGCAGTGTAACTAGAAGAAGAATCGCACACAAGGGCGAAGAGTATGTAGATGATCTTAAAGAGAAATTCGAAGACCTACTTGAATCAGTCACAGAAAAATACGATGACTTAAAAAGATCGGTTGTACACAATGCAAAGGATTAAAAATTAAATAAGCTAACAGAAATAATATAATTATGTTTGAACTGTTCTTACAAAGTATCAAGCTCTATACCGCAAAAGCCATTAATACCTATGAATTATACCTCATTCATTTTATTGCGAAAATTATTGCAGCTATTTATGTTCAAATTTTCATCATTGTATTATTTCTGTTAGCTATAACTTTTTTCTCCATTGGACTATCTCTATGGATAGGCAACTTGATTGGAGTGACATATTGGGGTTTTATAATTATTTCAATAATTTATTTAATTGTAGGAATTTTATTGAGTAGCATAAAAAGCGGGATTCTGAAAAAGAAAATTATTTATTCTATAACCAAAAATTTGTGATTTCCACTTAAATATATTTAATAATTTAAAATCTTAAATAATTGAATTTCAGTATTTTACAATTCAAAATTTAATAACTTACAGATTAACTTGTTATTTAATTAATCTTAGTAATTTTGTGCCACGAATGGCATATTTTAAACATACAAAATGGACTAAACTAGTCTTAATTTTATTAAGCATTCAAATGCTTAATGTTAGTATTATGCTTCCTTATATGGTATCCTATATATCTTCTTACACTGTACAATCATTGAAAAAAGAGGGCATTTTAACTCATGTTTTTGAAGATATCTTTGATCTTGAAAATCAAAGTAGTAACGTTCAAAAAGATATTCCAATCGAGTCAGATAACTTAAATATAGAAAAAGACACCGAAGCAATTGCTTTATTACATCATAAAAAGGAGGGTCTTTTTAAAAATAATTCGGGTATTCGATATATCCTCTTCGACAAATCGGCTGCATCCTTACATAAGCCTGAATTAAATACGCCACCTCCAAAACTGGCTTAGTATGCTTATTGCTTAAATAGGCAAAAATCATTTCACCTTATTTTTCTTTATTTAAATTTTAATCAATGACTAAGATTGCATTGTCTATTATTGTACTTGTGACTTTATTTTCCTGTTCAGAAAACACAACTCCTTCCGATGTGAAAACTTATCAAGTTGTAAACCCTCTAATCATTGATACTACCTATGACAGGGAGTATGCAACAACTATTAATTCATTACAAAATGTTGAAATTAGAAATAAAGTAAGAGGATTTATAGAAGAAATTTATGTAGATGAAGGACAGAAAGTAAGTACTGGACAAATATTATTTGCTTTAAATAGTAAAGAACTTGAACAACTAATTCGAAAAGCTGAAGCTTCAGTTCAGAGCGCAGAGGCAGAGCTAAGAGGCATTGAAATCGAATACGAAAATACTAAAAGATTATTTGAGAAAAATATAGTGGCAAAATCTGAATTAGAATTAATTGCAACTAAAGTAGCTTTAAATAAGGCAAAATTAAATGCAACTAATGCAGAAAAAAATCAAGCAGAACTACACCTTCAATTTGCAAAAATACGAGCTCCTTTTAATGGAGTAATTAATAGAATTCCCTATAAAAAAGGAAGTCTAGTTGATGAAGGAGCCTTATTAACTTCAATATCAAATAATGAGTATGTCTATGCATATTATAATGTATCTGAAATTGATTACTTAGAATATGTACAATCAAAAGACAAATCAAATAATAAAGTCAAGTTGATACTTGCCAATAATACTGTATATCCTAGTTTAGGTATTATAGAAACAACAGAATCAGAGTTTGATGCATCTACAGGAAATATAGCTTTTAGAGCAAAGTTTCCAAATGAAAATAGAGTATTAAAACAAGGATCAAGTGGTAAAATATTAGCACCATCACACTTTAAGAATGCGATATTGGTACCACAAAAATCAACTTTTGAGGTGCAAGGAAATATTTACGTATATATTGTAGATAAGCAAAATAAAGTAGGAATAAAAAAGATAAATCCAATCATTAGATTATCTAATTTTTACGTGCTAGAAAATGGTTTGGAGAAAACAGATAAAATTATACTCGAAGGCATACAGAGTGTAAAAGATGGAGATATTATTAAGCCACAGATTATTCCAATGCCAAAATTTTCATAAAAATATAACGAAAATATAATGACTTTAAAATTTATACATAGACCTGTTTTGTCAATAGTGATTTCGATATTTATACTATTACTCGGTATTATTTCGATGACGCAGTTGCCAATAACACAATTCCCAAATATCGCACCACCAGAAGTAACAGTAACAACAAAATATACCGGTGCTAATGCAGAAACTTGTGTCAAAGCGGTTGTAACACCTTTAGAAAGAGCAATTAACGGTGTACCTGGAATGTCTTATATGTCATCTGTTTCGGGGAATGACGGTACAAGCGTAATATCCATTGTATTCAAAGCAGGTACAGATCCTGAATTAGCCGCAGTTAACGTTCAAAATAGAGTTTCATCTGCACTTGACGAACTACCACAAGAAGCGGTAAAAGCAGGGGTAATTGTAGAGAAAGTCCAAAATAGCATGTTATTGTATATTAATTTATTAAGTAATGATACAAGCATTGATGAGAAGTTTTTATACAATTTTGCAGATATCAATATTTTACCTGAATTAAAAAGAATTGAAGGAGTTGGATTTGCAGACATCATGGGTATGCGCGAATACTCAATGCGTGTTTGGTTAAATCCAGTTAAAATGACTGCTTATAATGTATCTAGTCAAGATGTAATAACAAGCTTACAACAACAAAATATAGAAGCGGCACCAGGTAAAGTGGGAGAAAGTTCAGGAAAAAGTGCACAGTCACTGCAATATGTATTAAAGTACATTGGAAAATTTAATACAGAAGACCAATACAAAAATATAATTATAAAAAGTACCGCCACTGGCGAAGCGTTGAAATTAAAAGATATTGCAGAAATAGAATTAGGTTCTCAAGAATATGATGTCATTTCTAAAGAAAATGGGCGTCCTTCTGCAGCGATATTATTAAAGCAAAGGCCTGGAACGAATGCCAATGAAGTGATAAAAAATATCAAACAAAGAATGGATGAATTGAAGGAAGGATTTACTGCAGACATTGATTATACAGTAAGTTATGACATATCGAACTTCTTAAATGCATCAATGAAAGTTGTTTTCAAAACACTACTTGAAGCGTTTATACTAGTTTCTTTAGTTGTATTTATTTTCTTACAAGACTGGAGGTCTACATTAATTCCAGCATTAACAGTTCCGGTTTCTCTAATTGGCACTTTCTTATTTATGCAATTTTTTGGATTTTCAATTAATCTAATCACATTATTTGCATTGGTATTAGCCATTGGAATTGTAGTAGACAACGCAATTGTAGTAGTAGAAGCAGTTCATTATAAAATGGCGACATTTAATATGAGCCCTTCCAAGGCAACAGATCATGCAATGAAAGAAATTACAGGAGCTATTATTGCTATAACATTGGTTATGTCTGCAGTTTTTATACCTGTATCATTTATCTCTGGACCAACTGGCATATTTTATAGAGAGTTCTCACTCACTATGGCTGTGGCGATTGTTTTGTCTGGAATTGTAGCACTTACACTCACTCCTGCATTATGCGTTATGCTATTAAAACCTCACGATCCATCTCATAAATCCAATAATTTGTTGAATAAATTTTTAAAAGGTTTTAATAATAAATATGAAGGCGTTGAAAATAAATTTCAAACGATAATAGAGAAGCTTTCACCAAAACGACTCGTTATATTCGGGATTTTAATTTTATTTAGTTTTTCGACTGGCTTGATAGGTAAAATTTTACCAGCTGGATTTATTCCTAACGAAGATCAAGGAACTATTTATGTAAATGTAACTACACCTTCTGGGGCGACACTAGAGCGAACAGAAAAAGTAGTAGATGAAATTCAAAAAGTAGCTAATAGTATGGACATGGTGGCATCTGTATCGACCTTGGCTGGTTTCAACGTTTTAACAGACGGCACAGGTGCTAACTTTGGAATGAACTTAATTAGTTTGAAAAATTGGGATGAAAGAAAATATTCAGATCAAGAAATTATAGCAATCCTAAGAGACAAGACAGGCTATATTAAAGATGCGAAAATTGAATTTTTTACCCCACCACCTGTCCCTGGATATGGAAATGCGAGTGGTTTTGAACTTAGATTATTAGATAAAACTGGTAAAGGAGATTTGAAAGCATTTGAGAAGGTAACGAATGATTTTGTGACAGAATTAAACAAAGAGGCAGCTATCACAAATACTTTCACTTCCTTTGACGCTTCCTATCCTCAATATATGGTCAATATTGACTATTTAAAAGCAGCACAAAAAAGTGTAATTGTCGAAGATATTTTAAATACACTACAGACATATCTTGGAAGTGATTATGCCACGAATTTTATCAAATTTGGACAATTGTATAGAGTAATGGTACAAGCTGCACCAGAGTATAGAAAGCAACCAGAAGATGTATTAAAACTTACGGTTAAAAACAAAAATGGGGAGATGGTACCTGTAGAAACATTTGTTACTATTGAGAAAATTTATGGCCCAGAACAGGTAACTAGGTATAATATGTATCCATCCGCTATCATTAATGGTGAGCCAGAAAAAAAATTCAGTAGTGGTCAAGCTATAGACGCAATTAAGGCAACAGCGAAAGCTAAACTACCAAAAGGATATGATTTTGACTGGGCAGGGTCTTCAAAAGATCAGGCTAATCAAGGAAGTGAATCAATAGTGATTTTCTTAATTAGCTTACTATTTATCTATTTATTACTGTCAGCTCAATACGAAAGTTTCTGGTTGCCTATGCCTGTCATACTTTCCCTTCCGACTGGCGCTGCAGGTGCTTTCCTGTTTTTATATATGATGGGTTTAGAGAATAATATTTACGCACAAATCGCAATTGTAATGTTAATTGGTTTACTAGGTAAAAATGCCATTTTGATTGTTGAGTTTGCAGCCTTGAAAGAAAAAGAAGGAAAAACACCGCTAGCTGCTGCAATTCATGCTGCCAAAATAAGACTGAGACCAATTTTAATGACTTCATTTGCATTTGTAGCAGGTTTAATCCCATTATTACTTGCAAGTGGCGCAGGTGCAATTGGTAATAAAACGATTGGAGCAACTGCTACTGGAGGAATGCTCTTTGGTACCATCTTCGGAGTTATAATTATCCCAGGCTTATATGTTGTATTTGCAAAATTAGAAGCAAAGAGACACAATCGAAAACATGAATTACCAATAACAGAAAAAATATAATCATGACTATATTAAAATATTCGGTTCTTTTTACATTATTATTTTTAATAGGTTGTACTACCCCATCCACATTGGTTCAGTTAACCAATCAACCTGTTATGCCTAATAAATTTTCTTCAATTGAATCTACAACAAAACAAGATTCACTGTTATGGAGTCAAATTAGTCAAGACAAAACTTTAAAAGCCTTAATTGATACCGCAATTCAAAATAATAATGAGTTACAAATGGCTTTCCAAAAAATTGAATTAGCAAGGAGTCAACGTCAATTTACAAAAGGAAGTTTACTGCCACAACTTGGAATTGGCGCAAACGGTTCAGTTAGAAAGTTTGGACTTTACACCATGGATGGGGCTGGAAATATAGTCACAGAAATCACCCCTGGTAAACTTGTTCCAATAGACTTGCCTGATATGTACCTTGGATTACAAAGTTCATGGGAAGTCGATATTAGAGGAAGGTTAAAAAATTTAGACCAAGCTGCATTATCTAGATTTTTTGCAAGTCAAGAAGGTTATAAATTTGTAATAAATAGTATAGCGGCTGATGTTGCACTATCTTATTATGAACTTTTAGCACTAGACAATGAATTACTCGTAATCAGGGAAAATGCAAAAAAAGAAAACGAAGCACTGTCATTTATAAAAGCTCAAAAAGAAGCTGGGAAAGTGAATGAGTTAGCTGTTCAACAGTTTACTGCTCAGTACTATAATTTAATTATCTTAGAAAAAGAAGTATTACAAAATATAAGAAAAGAAGAAAACAGATTAAACTTTTTACTAGGTAGATACCCGCAGCCAGTCAACAGAAATCAATCAAATTTATACGCAAAAAATGAATTTATAAATAAAGCGATATCTTCCACTGTTTTGCAGGAAAGACCGGATATCAAGGCGGCAGAATGGAGAATAAAGGCAACAAAATTTGATCTTAAAGCAGCTAAAGCAGCATTTTACCCGTCTTTTTCACTAAATATAGGATACGGATTTCAGGCATTCAATTCTAGATACTGGTTTAGCAGTCCAGAGTCAATAGCTTATAGTGTAGCTGGAAATTTAATAGCGCCTATTGTAAACCGATCAGCCATTAAATCACAATTCAACAATGCTAAAGCAACCCAAATTGAAGCAATGTTACAATACCAACAATCAATTTTAAACGCCTATGTAGACGTAGTAAATGACTTTACAGAAATTGAACATTTAGAAGAGGTGAAAAAATTGACCGAAAACAAAGCAACTTCTTTCGCAAATGCAGTAGAGAGCTCTTTTGATTTATACAAAGCGGCTAGGGTACCATATATTGATGTATTACTGAGTCAACAAAATGCTTTACAAACTAATATTGAATTAATTAGGATTCATAAACGTAGTAAAATGTCCTTAGTAAAATTATTTAAAAACCTAGGTGGGCAATGGTAATTTCCACTAAAAAAATAAGCCTCAAAATTGAGGCTTATTTTTTTAATATATGCTGAATTTTATTTCTTCCAAATTGAATTCAATGGAGTATAAGCTGCCTTTCTAAGCATAGCACCTTTAGAGGATATTACTTTTATTTTTGTAAAATCTTCATTAGG
>CAZAOF010000076.1:0-7219 GCA_964486665.1 uncultured Sediminibacterium sp. | reverse complement strand
TTTTTGGAAATATTTTCCAGTAATGGTTAATGTAGCTGGTGCCACATAACTCGTAGAAGTTGATAAGGCCACCCCATCAGCACTTGTAGAAGTTAATTGAATATTACCACTATGATTCCCAACTGGAGTAGTTCGCTTTAACCTCACGTAAAGTGGTTGTGAAATATACCTTTCAGCAGTTGGATACATTTTAGTAGCATCACTAAACCCTGAATTCGCTAAAACTGAAGTTTCAAATCCAGTAGGCGCAATAACCAATACATAATCTATAATATTTTCTGCTTGGACTAAAAAATTCGTAGTTGTAGAGGGTAAACCATAACTCGTGTTCAAGCTTGTAATATTTGCAACTGCTAAAGTGATAGTAGGTTTTTTTACAGATATGCTAATAGTTGTGATTTCACTCCAATTAATAGACGCATCTCTTCTATAGTTTGCAGCTCGAACTCTTACAGCAAGATTATCTACTAATTGCGTTGGCGTTCCTGTAATTATACCAGTTGTTGTATTGAAACTTAACCCAACTGGCAAGACATCCATTAATTCAAATATTTCTGCAGTTCCTCCTGTGTTTGTTGGCGTTAGAGAAATGCCATCGTAATTGATAAAAAATTTAGCAGGTGTTGTATAAGTGATCGTTGGTGGCAGCTTAGTAATATTGATATTTGTAATGTAGTTATAATTACATGCTCCTTTTGTGTAGGCATAATTAATTGCATACATCCCACTATTACTTAAGCCAGGAGTAAATGAGCCATCACTTGTATTAAAGGACAACCCTGAAGGCGAAGAAGCAAATGTGCCATTTAACGGGCCATTGATATAATTTACTTTTTTAAGGTTTAGATCTTCTTCATCAAAATTATAAGCACCATAGGAAACTGTAGTGAAGGCATCTTGGATTACCGTAACAGTCACTTTTGCAGTATTGATACATCCAACATTCGCCCCTGTTCCTATTACCGTATAGGTAGTTGTGGTTGTGGGAGAGGCAATAGGATTGGCCACTAAAGTATTATTTAAACCGGTTGCTGGAGTCCAAGTGTAGCTTGTTGCACCTGTAGCACCTAATACTGTTGGTGTTCCAGGACAAATTGTAATATCGGATGTAGCAGCTACTGCAGTTCCTGTAATCACACTGGTTGAAGGTGTCAAGCTTCCGTTTCCATAACCAACTCCAACTCCACCTAAATAAAAATTATCACCCACTGGCACACTACATGCTGCCTGTAATAAAATTGATTTAGGCGAATTAATCGATGCAGCTCCTCCAGTATAAATCAATTGAGTATAATCAAGATTTGGTGTACATGCTCCTTGAATCAAAGTTGAATTTGCACTTAGTGGAGCTGCGTTTCCTCCGGTATAAATTAACTGCGTGTAATCCAAGTTAGGTGTACAAGCAGCTTGCAGTAAATTTGACTTAGGTATACTAATAGCTGCTACACCCCCAGCATAAATTAATTGCGTGTAATCAATATTTGGTGTACAAGCAGCTTGCAGTAAAGTTGACTTAGGTATACTAATAGCTGCTAAGCCTCCAGCGTAAATACTAGGGTATTCCACTACACCAATATTGGTAGCACAATCATTTGTAATTTCAACAGTAGCAGAAATTGATTCATTACAATTTCCATATGCATAAGTAACGCTATACACTCCTACTGTACTCGTACTAGGTGAAATTAGTCCACTACTTGGATCAATTTTTAATCCACTGTTATCTGCACTAAATGTCCCATTCGTAATACCTGTAAGTACTGGAGCTTGCAAGGTGGTGGTAGTATTGCATATTTTGCTTGGATAAGCAATGCTCGTCACACTTGAATTACCCAGTACTGTAATGGTAACTTTTGCAATATCTCTACAACCTGCTGTGTTGCCAGTAGCCATAACTGTATAAGTAGTTGTGACGCTTGGTTTTGCAACTGGATTTTGAATGGAAGGATCACTTAATCCTGTACTTGGACTCCAGTTATAACCCGACGCTCCTGTACCAGTAGTAGTAAGTGTAATACAATTTCCATTCACAATAGTCGAATCGTTCAAAGTTGCAATATATGGGCCAGTCGTATTCAAATTTGTATTCGATATTAAACTAGTTGCACTCATTGCTGAAGAAACACCTCCCAAGAAAATATTCATTGGCGCTGGCTCTGGACAGGCGGCTGTGCTGATTGTTAATCGACTTGTACCGCCTCCATTTCCCCCTTTATAAATTAATAATGTTTCATCAATCGTAAAAACACAAGCCGTATTATTAATATTAAGTTTACTTGTACCACCTCCATTTCCTCCTTTAAAAATTAAGATTGACTCATCAATCGTAAAAACACAAGCCGTATTATTAATATTAAGTTTACTTGTACCACCTCCATTGCCTCCAAAATAAATCAACTTACTTTCATCTATTGAAATAGCGCATGCGTTATTTGAAATTGCAAGCACACCTGTGCCCCCATGGGTTCCTCCATAATATTGACTATATAGAGGAACGCATGCAATCAAGCAGCAAAATGATATAAATAGGACGCGCTTTAGCACTACAAAAATTAAAGATTAAAATGAACGAACTCCTCTACCGCCTGAACCTGCAGTGGTACCACTGTTAATTGTAGTTCCAGCAAAATATTGTCTATCAGATACTTGAATAAATGTGGGTCCTGAACCACCATAAAAAGAACCACCTTTTAAAATATTTCCTGAATTAGCACCATGACTCGTAGGCCATCCTGTTGTATTGGCATTTCCATCTGCTGCTAAAATACCATCACCATTGGCTGTTGTAAAATTGGAATAATCATAGCCTGCACCGCCTACTGCTTGTTCAAAAACATTGCCACCCATATCCATTATGCCGTAATAGGTAGCTGCTGAAACCAATCTAGTAGAAAGCGAAGTTGCTGCATAACCAGAACGATAAGGCGCACTGTTAGGATCATCCCAACTGTATAAACATAAGCCTTCTCCAGATTGAGAAGCTCTTTCTGTACTTGTTCCTTGACTGGAAGGAGCATTCAATGCCTTTGTAATATTTGTTGTACCCCATGGATATTCATATGCTACAGGATTCAATGGTCCACGACAAGCTTTTTCAAATTCAAACTCCGTCATAGGTCTTAGACCTGCCCAATCTAAATAGGCTGTCAAATCTTTCCATCCAACATAAGACGCAGGTGAGAAATTAGAAAATGAGGTATTGTTTATAAAAGTTGCTGGTACTGTATTATAAGTACCTGCAACACTTACTTTAAGTGCTCCTTTATTATTTGACCCTCCAAAATTAGCGCCTACAGAATTAGGGTAAGTTTCATTCCACTTAGATAGTCTTGATTCTTGTTGATCATAATTTAGACAATTCATGAATTCCATATAAGCCACCATGCTCAATTCATACTTCATAGTCCAAAAACCGTTATAGCCCAAAGGAAAACTTGAAGGTAAATTACCTGGGCAGCCGTAAATCGGATTAGAAGTATAGTTAGAAGCAGAACCTAATCCAGCAGCTTGAATACTTGCATCGATATATAATGGTGTAGAGGCATTATTTCCTCCTGAAAAATTAGTCGTATTTACAGATCTTCCATCTCCTAAATAAAAACCTCCTTGAGGTACATAAACCATTTCTGTTCCAATCACTTTAAAATTATCAGCAGAAGATGGCGTAATGGCAGGCTGTGTTGTAAGCGAAGCGTTTAATGCCAGAGTAATCGTATGTACACCAATATTACCCACACCGTTTGCAGCTCTTTTAATAAAAACACCCATGCCATCACTTACTGCATCAATCGTTAAAAGATTGGTTGCCGCAGAAGTTGTATGATCACTAGATGTGGTGCTTAACAAAGCGGATGCCCAAATATTTGAATTCGAACATGCTTGACGTTTCACAAATACCCATACACCATCCCAGTTGCTAGGCCCAGATGCTACTTTCCAACTATTATCCCAAGCAATCGTAAAACTGATTGTTTTAGCTGCATTGTCATATACAGGCGTAGACATCACTAAATTATTAGCAAATAAATTGTTTGACATTATGCATGCAAACCATAGTATAAAATATTTTTTCATAAATAACTTTTATTAAAATTTAAAATGAACGAACACCTCTGCCACCCATTGATCGGTCTTTACTGTTTGGGTTATTTGCTGCACTACCTCCATAGTATTGTCTATCAGAAACTCTATAAGCTGCAAGATTTGAAGTCCCAGTTGTAAAGTATCCTCCTTTGACAATTGTTCCTGCATCAATTCCGCCATTTGGAGGCCATCCAACTGTATTGGCATTTCCATTGGCACCTAAAATACCATCTCCATTCGCAGTAGTAAAATTGGAAAAGTTATATCCATTACCTCCTCCTACGCACTGTTCAAAAACTTGTCCCGCCATATCTAAAATACCATAATAGGTAGCCCCACCCTGAGATCGGTTAGTAGAAGGTCCGGCTGCAAAACCTGAACGTATTGGGCCTGCGTTCCAGTTTCCATGAACAAATCCTTCAGCAACACCAAAACTAGCTGTAGCAGAAGGATTTCCACTACCCATAAAATTTATCGTAGTATTACCCCATGGGTATTCATTTGCCACTGGATTTAAAGTCCCTCTACACGCTTTTTCATATTCAAATTCGGTCATTGGCCTTAAACCTGACCAATCTAAAATAGCAGTAATGTCTTGCCAGTTTAAATGGGTCATTGGAATATAAGGATAGGTACAACTAAATATTGCAGGCACTGTATTGTAAGTGCCAGCTGTAGTCACTTTAACATTCACATACATCCAATCTTCATCAAGTGAAGTGCCAAGTACATTGGGCAATCTTCCCCATGGTATTAACCTTTTAGCTTGTTCATCATAACTAATCGTATTTAAAAACTCTACAACAAGTCCTTGTTGAATTTCATATTTCATGGTATAAAAACCATTGTAACCCAAAGGAAAAGTAGACGGCAAAGCGACTGGACTACCGTACTCAGGCCTATTTACATATTTATCATAAGTACCCAACCCACTGGCTTGTAAAGCTGCGGTAATTAATAAAGGTTGTGTAGTATTGCCTGCAGAAAAATTATTGGTATTGGTCGATCTGCCATCTCCTAAATAAAATTGGCCTTGGGGAACATACACCATTTCAATGCCTATAACTTCAAAATTATCTGCATCACTTGTTGTGATACTTGGGTTAGTGCCCGCTAATTTTAAAGTTATATTTTGAGCACTTACGTTACCCACCACATTTGTTCCTATTCTTTTTACAAATACACCCATGCCATCTGAAGTGGCATCTACTGCTACAACTGTTGAAGTGGATACACCATCTTGCGCAGTATGATTCGCACTAGTCGTACTTAATAATTGGTGCACCCAATTATTATTTCCATTACAGTTTTGTCTTTTAACAAAAATCCAAACTGCATCCCAGTTACTTGGACCTGCATTAATCGACCAGCTATTATTCCAAGCAACAGTAAAACTTAATGTTTTGTTAGTTGCATTGTAAGTAGATGTGCCAATAGATAAATTATTGGCAAGTAGGTCCACTTGAAACAACATGTAACATAAAACCAATAAAAAAAACTTTTTCATATGCCTGATTTAAAAAATTGATAATTAGTAAGATCTAACACCTCTTCCTCCAGTAGATCTATCGCGCGTATTATTTGCGTTAATATTTTGCCCATCAACATAGTTCCTATTTGAAGTTTGGAAGAACGTTCTTTGGTTTGTATTTAAATAGAAACTTCCTCCTCTAAGAATTGTTCCTGAGCTTATTCCTCCGTTAATAGGCCATCCATCCACATTTGCAATACCCGTATTGCTTAAATTTCCGTCACCATGATTGGTGGTAAAATTGGCATAGTTATATCCGCTGCCGCCACCAACACATTGTTCAAAAACATTACCTGCCATTTCCATGATGCCATAGTATGTAGCTCCTGATTGAGATCGATTAGATTTTGCTGAAGCAGCAAATCCAGATCGTATTGGACCACCATCCCAATTGTAATGACACATTCCATCACTTACAAAAGTCATTGTCTCACTTGAAGTATTGACACTGTTTATCCCACCACTACTAGTATTAATTAAGGTATTTCCCCAAGGGTATTCATTCATCACTGTTGCAATCGTTCCCCTACAAGCTTTTTCATATTCAAATTCAGTCATCGGTCTTAATCCCGACCAATCTAAATAAGATGTAAGGTCTTGCCAGTTTAAAAAACCTGCAGGTAAAAAGGCATTATAAGCATTGCCAAGTCCGAAGACAGCAGGTAAGGTATTATCTATTCCCGCTGTGATTACTTTAATGTCTTGACGATACGAATTTGAATTGGTAAAATAAGTCCCAACTTCACTTGGGACTCTTGAAATTGCCCAAACGGCTAACCTAGCTTTTTGTTGTTCATAGTTTAATGTATTTAAATAGTCTACAATTTGCTGTTGACTGATTTCATATTTCATACAATAAAAGCCATTATAACCTAAAGGAAAACTACTAGGCAATGCAACTACATTTCCATTTGAAGGAGTACTTGTATAATTTGAAAATATACCTATCCCATTTGCTTGTGTACTCGCATTAATCAACTTTGCTGAACTATTTGTCCCGTTTGAGAAATTATTGTCGTTAATTGTCCTTCCGTCACCTAAGTAAAATTGACCCTGTGGCACATAAACCATTTCAATACCTATTACTTTAAAATTGTCCGCACTAGAGCTTGAACCAATAAGACCAGGATTATAAGTATTGGTTAATTGTAAACTAACTTCACTCGTATTAGGGAAAGAGCCGATCGCATTATTCGCAGATGAAGGTCGATGTACAAATACACCCATACCATCTGATACAGCATCTGCAACTAATCCATAAGCGCCAGTTACTGCATGATCTGATGATGTGCTACTCAATACCGCATGTGACCAAATACCGTTGATACCGCAAGGCTGACGTTTCACAAAAACCCAAACCGCATCCCAATTAGACGGACCTGCGTTAACACGCCAGCTATTTTCCCATTGAATTGTGAATGTTATTTTGTTAGTAGAAGGATTATAAGATGGCGTACCAATTACCAAATTATTTGCAAATAATTTCGCAGAAAAAAGTAACATCCATAAACTTATAAAAAATATTTTTTTCATTTTTTTAATTTATTGCTGAATTATACAAGCCAAGTTCTTGCGTATTTGTCCCACCTGCATCCCCTTGATCAA